>NZ_JALW01000082.1:0-1778 GCF_000710795.1 Enterobacter sp. T1-1
CCGCCGTTATTGCGATAGTAACCGCTGGTATAAATCGTATTACTCGCAGAGCTGATGGCCGGGATCATGGTATTGGAGCAGATATCAGCCCGGCTCCAGGTTGAACTCCAGCTGTGACTGACGGGATCCCAGGCAAAGCGCTCAACGCCCTGAGGGGAATCAAGGATCGGGCCGCGCGCCAGCGCGTCGGTAAGGGCGACTCCCGTACCGGTGCCTGCGCCCACATTATTGACCACAAAGGCACCGTAGTCCTGAATCGCCACGGACTGATCGCTCTGGATGTATTCAGTGCTCAGCGGCAGACCGCAGGTTACCGGGATGATCCCCGCAATGCGCTCGCTAAACCCGGTTGGGATCGCATCGCGCCAGAAAGCCACCAGACTCATTCGCTTCTTACCGTCGGTGATCACTACCAGCTTATCGGCATCGCTGCCGAACCCCATTAATGTCGGCGTAGCCCCTGAACCCGAGCCGAAGATGGTCGGGTAGGTATCACCGGTGGGATAAGAACTTACCCATGCGCCATCGGCCGGATCGGCAGAGAGCGTGCTGCCTGTCCAGACGACTTTATGCATCAGCTTATCCGAGACGACATAAATACCGCCGTGTTCATCTACCGCCGCCGAGTTTGAAACATACTCATCAGCTCCCAGCGTCAGGGTATGCACCGGGCCAGAGAAGGTGCGCGAAACGACCGAAATGGACCGCGTGCCCAGCACAACCAGATTCCCGTCATAGGTCAACACAAGACCTGTGATGGCCTGTCCTTCCGGAATAAATGCCGAGGTATCCAGCGTGCGTCTAATGCTTATCCCCAATAACGGTAAATCAGGAACATTCAACCCAACGGCATAGACTTTTGTGCCGTAGTTAGCGAACAAGGTATTGGTGTTATCCACAAGGCAATAGGCACTGTTAATTCCCCCGGAAGGGGTAACCGGTGAGAGTTGAGAAGAGATCCCTTCGATCACGCCAGGTGAATCCAGAGGTTGGGTGAGTAGTGTCACCAGCAGGTCTATGGGGAACTGAGTCAGCCCCGGAACGGGAAGGCGTGCTACGGGTGTAAAGGCATTACCGCTGGTACTGATATAGGTAATGCCGGTCCAGGTAACTCCCCACATATAATCGGGTGAGGGGGAGGCGAGGGTCATGATGTTAATGGGACCATTGACCGCCTGCGGTAGAGCAGGCGTGAGCGGTAACGACGCATGCACTGTACTTTCACCCGACGGAACCGGAAACGGCAGCGAGTCGGATTGAGAAGAGTCGAAGTGTGTGATAGCGGCTTTAGGGGCGGCGAGATAAGTATTCACGACAGGGTTCATGGTGTATCTCCACGGGGTAACCTGCATAACGGGCGTTGCCCAGCGTTAGGCAACGTCCTGCCCGGAACACAATTTTACTGTACATATATACAGTATTTTGAGTTCGTTCAGAAAGTATAATCAGATCGCCCGGCTTCGCCAGAAAAATGAGAAATTTTTAATATATTGATTTTTAACTATTTATTTTTGAGTTGTCTGCGTAACAGGTTGAGGTGGGGAGCCCGGACTTCATCGTAAAGATCATTTGTGAAGAAATACGCAAGGGGGTATTGAAAGGTCTGTCCTGACGAAATGCGTCAAAACCCTATTTAGGGAAGGCCTTGTAAGTTGTTGATTTATTATCGATGAACTGAATGAGTAGAAAAAAGGGTTAAAGGCATCAGAATTGATTATTTTCTTTTATGACAATACGATAGCGATCTTTGCTTTCAGTGCACTGCCGTACAGGCAGCT
>NZ_JALW01000083.1:0-10189 GCF_000710795.1 Enterobacter sp. T1-1
AATCCTCCCGGATGCACCATCTTCTCCTGGTTTGTTTATTCCTTCGACGTTCCGTCAGCAATCACACTCTCTGTCAGCGACAAAAACGCCCGTTTACGATAAAGTAACCCTTTGTTAATCGGTTAGCGAGAGCACGATGTACGCACAGTATGACGGTTTGATCTTCGATATGGATGGCACACTTCTGGATACCGAACCCACGCATCGCCAGGCCTGGACGGACGTTCTTGGACGTTACGGTATGCGCTTCGATCTCCAGGCGATGATTGCCCTCAACGGATCTCCTACCTGGCGCATCGCACAGGCCGTGATTGAACTTAATCAGGCCGATCTCGATCCGCACCAGCTCGCGCGTGAAAAAACCGATGCAGTCAAAGCTATCCTGCTGGATACCGTGCGTCCTCTGCCGCTTATTGACGTGGTAAAAGAGTGGCACGGACGTCGCCCGATGTCGGTCGGCACGGGCAGCGAAAGCGCTATCGCCGAATCGCTGCTCAACCATCTTGGCCTGCGCCACTATTTTTCTGCGGTGGTTGCCGCCGACCATGTTAAAAATCACAAACCCGCACCGGACACCTTCCTGCTTTGCGCAGAACGAATGGGTGTGCCGGCGGCAAAATGCGTTGTCTTTGAAGATGCCGACTTTGGCATTCAGGCCGCGCGTGCTGCCGGAATGGATGCGGTGGATGTTCGCTTACTGTGAGTGACGCGCTGTCACTTTTATCATTATTCGCCAGCAGTTTTTTAAGTGCTACGCTCTTACCGGGCAATTCGGAAGTGGTGCTGGTGGCGATGCTGTTGTCTGGCGTGAGTCAGCCCTGGTTGCTTGTGTTAATAGCAACAATGGGTAATAGCCTTGGAGGGCTGACTAACGTTATTCTTGGGCGTTTCTTTCCGCTGCGTGAAAAATCGCGCTGGCAGGAAAAGGCAGTCGGCTGGCTAAAACGCTATGGCGCTGCCACGCTGTTATTAAGCTGGATGCCTGTAATAGGCGATTTACTGTGTCTGCTGGCGGGATGGATGCGCATCTCCTGGGGGCCGGTGCTCTTTTTTTTGTGCCTTGGCAAGGCGTTGCGCTATGTTCTTGTGGCGTGGGCAACACTACAGGGTATGACGTGGTGGCACTAATTGGTGGAATGAATACGCGACCTTCAATCGTCAACCATTACAATTATGCTGAGTAACATTACTTTGACAGGCGGGAGGTCAATTTGATCCCGGACGTATCACAGGCGCTGGCCTGGCTGGAAAACCACCCTCAGGCACTGAAGGGTATTCAGCGTGGCCTTGAGCGTGAAACGCTGCGCGTAAACGCGGATGGCAGCTTAGCGACGACGGGTCACCCGAAGACGTTAGGCTCGGCGCTGACACATAAATGGATCACTACCGATTTCGCTGAAGCACTGCTGGAATTTATCACTCCGGTGGACGGTGATATTGATCATATGCTGACGATATTGCGCGACATCCATCGCTACACCGCCCGAAATATGGGCGATGAGCGTATGTGGCCGCTCAGCATGCCCTGCTATATCGAGCAGGGGCAGGAGATTGAACTGGCGCAATACGGCACGTCGAATATCGGTCGACTGAAAACGCTGTATCGCGAGGGTCTGAAAAACCGCTACGGCGCGTTGATGCAGACGATCTCAGGCGTACATTACAACTTCTCTTTGCCGATGGCTTTCTGGCAGGCGAAATGCGGTGAAACGGATAAGGACGCGATCTCCGCGGGTTATTTCCGCCTGATCCGCAACTATTACCGTTTTGGCTGGGTTATTCCTTACCTGTTTGGTGCGTCTCCGGCTATATGCTCCTCGTTCCTGCAGGGGAAACCGACGACGCTACCGTTCGAGAAGACCGCGTGCGGAATGTACTACCTGCCGTATGCCACCTCGCTGCGTCTGAGCGACCTTGGCTATACCAATAAATCGCAAAGCAATCTCGGTATTACGTTTAACGAATTGCACGAATATGTGGCAGGATTGAAGCGGGCGATCAAAACCCCGTCGGAAGAGTACGAGAAAATCGGCCTCGAAAAAGACGGCAAACGTCTGCAAATCAACAGCAATGTGCTGCAGATTGAAAACGAACTGTACGCACCGATTCGTCCGAAGCGCGTGACGCGCAGCGGTGAAACCCCGTCGGATGCGCTGCAGCGCGGCGGGATCGAATACATTGAAGTGCGCTCACTGGATATCAACCCGTTCTCACCGGTCGGTGTTGATGAGCAGCAGGTTCGCTTCCTGGATCTGTTTATGGTCTGGTGTGTGCTGGCCGATGCGCCGGAAATGAGTTCAGACGAACTGCTCTGTACCCGCACTAACTGGAACCGCGTGATCCTGGAAGGACGCAAACCGGGCCTGACGTTGGGTATCGGCTGTGAAACGGCGCAGTTCCCGCTGCCGAAAGTGGGTAAAGATCTGTTCCGCGACCTGAAGCGCGTTGCCCAGACAATGGACAGCCTTTACGGTGGCGAAGCGTATCAACAGGTCTGCGACCAGTTAGTGGAATGCTTTGATAACCCGGAGCTGACATTCTCGGCGCGTATTCTGCGTTCTATGATTGATCAGGGCATCGGCGGAACAGGGCGTGCCCTCTCCGCGGAGTACCGTGAAATGCTGATGCAGGAGCCATTAGAGATCCTGAGCGAAGCGGATTTTGCGGCGGAGCGCGATGCGTCTGTCGTACGTCAGAAAGAGGTCGAAGCGGCGGATACGGAGTCGTTTGAGGCGTTTCTGGCGAAGCAGGCTTAAGCAGAAAAGAAAAAGGCCACATCGCTGTGGCCAAAATATACATCTCTGAATTCAGGGATGATGATAACAAATGCGCGTCTTTCATATACTCAGACGTGCATTCTGTAGAAGAGTTCAGTTTATTTTAAAAAAAATCACTATCGGAGGTGACGTATGCCGTTATTAGATAGCTTTACTGTCGACCATACCCGTATGGAAGCACCTGCAGTCCGCGTGGCGAAGACCATGAACACCCCGCACGGCGACACGATCACCGTTTTCGATCTGCGCTTCTGCGTGCCGAATAAAGAAGTGATGCCGGAAAAGGGCATTCATACGCTGGAACACCTGTTTGCTGGTTTTATGCGTGACCACCTGAACGGTAACGGCGTGGAGATTATCGATATTTCTCCGATGGGCTGCCGTACCGGTTTTTACATGAGCCTGATCGGCCAGCCTGAAGAGAAGCGTGTTGCTGATGCCTGGAAAGCGGCCATGCAGGACGTGCTGAAGGTAAAAGAGCAGAACCAGATCCCCGAGCTGAACGTCTACCAGTGCGGCACATACCAGATGCACTCTCTGGAAGAAGCCCAGGAGATCGCGCGTCACATCATCGAGCGTGATGTTCGCGTCAACAGCAACGAAGAGCTGGCCCTGCCAAAAGAAAAACTGCAGGAACTGCACATCTAGTGCACCTTTTCCCTCTCCCGACGGGAGAGGGTAGGGTGAGGGTTGTTTAACCCATGACCACAACGTCTACCTTCTCCTTTACCCATCGTCCCCTCGTTCCGTTTGCCCATGATTACGTTCATGGTGACAGCGAGCCGTGGCACCAGCACGACTGTGCCCAGCTGCTGCATACCCTGAGCGGGGTGGTAAGAGTGGATACCGCATCGGGCTGTTGGGTTGTTCCGCCGGGCCGTGGCGTCTGGCTGCCAGCAGGAACGCAACACTCGCTTCGCATCACCGGCAACGTGGCGGCGCGTACGCTGTTTATCGATCCGCTGGCGCGGGCCGATCTCCCTGCAACCTGCCAGATCGTGCAGATCTCGTCGCTGTTACGCGAACTGATCCTCGCTTCCCTGCTGCTTGATGAATCTTACTCGCCGGGGAGCCGCGACGAGCGGGTGTATGAGCTGATTCTGGATGAGATCCGTTTGATGCCAGTGCTGCCGTTTCATCTGCCGGAACCGGAAAGCGAGCCGTTACGCCAGCTTTGCCAGCAGATCCGCCAGGCACCCGGTGAAAGCTGGAGCAGTACTGAGGCGGCGAGCTGCGCAGGCATGAGCGAGCGCACACTGAACCGTCATTTTCAACAGCAGACCGGTTTACGCTACGCGGAGTGGTTGAGAAGGGCGCGCCTGCTGGAGGCGTTGCAACGGCTGGCTCAGGGGCAGCCCGTGCTACGCGTGGCGCTGGATCTGGGCTACGGTAGCCACAGCGCCTTTACCGCGATGTTTCGCCGGGTGATGGGGACATCACCCAGCGATTACTTCAAAGACAGCTAACCGCATTAAACAGCGCCTGGAGCGAGGCGCGCGCCACGTCACTGTCAATGCCCACTCCCCAACGGCTGCTGCCGTCCTGGAACAGGCAGCGGATGTAAGCCACCGAGCGGCTGTCGCTGCGCTCCCCCAGCGTATGTTCGTGGTAGTCTTTAATCACAAACGGGGTGTTGAGCCAGCGGCTTAACCCACTGGCTGCCGCGGATAACAGCCCGTTGCCCTGGCCTTCAAGCTGGCGCGTTGCGCCCTGCGTCACGATGCTTGCCGTCAAACGTAACTGACCGTCCTGCTGACTGTCGCTGCGATAAGATTGCAGGGCAAAGTGCGGGTCTGCGACCAGCCCGTAGCGGCTGCGAAACAGTTGCCACAGGGCGTGCTGCGTCATCTCTTTACCATGGCGATCGGTCTCCTGCTGCACATGCTGGCTAAAATCCTGCTGCAACGCGCGGGGCAACTTCAGACCATGATTCTGCTCGATGAGCCAGGCGCTGCCGCTTTTCCCGGACTGGCTGTTAACCCTGATCACTGCTTCATACGTGCAGCCGATATCCTGCGGATCGACGGGCAGGTACGGCATCTCCCAGCGCTCGCCCGGTTTGCGGGCATCAAAGCCTTTTTTGATGGCGTCCTGATGCGAGCCCGAGAAGGCGGTATAGGCCAGCCGTCCCGCCCACGGATGGCGCGGGTGTACCGGAAGCTGGTTGCAGGCTTCCACCACTTCTACCACCCGGTTCATATCGCTAAAGTTGAGATTCGGGCTGATCCCCTGGCTGTAGAGATTCATCGCCAGCGTTACCAGGCAGACGTTGCCCGTGCGTTCGCCGTTGCCAAACAGACAGCCTTCCACCCGGTCCGCACCCGCCATCACCGCCAGCTCCGCGCTGGCCACGCCGGTACCGCGGTCATTATGCGGATGAACGCTGATGCAAACATCGGCGCGACGGCTAAAGTGGCGGCAGAAATACTCAATCTGATCGGCATACACGTTCGGCGTGCTGACCTCCACGGTGGCCGGTAAGTTGATCACCATGGGCCGTTCGGCGCAGGGCTGCCAGATCTCCGCCACCGCTTCACAAATCTCCAGCGCAAACTCCGGCTCGGTAAAGCAGAAGGTTTCCGGGGAGTATTCGTACTGCCAGCGGGTTTCCGGGTTCTCTTCGCAGAGCTTGCGGATAAGCCGCGTGGAGCGTGTTGCCAGCTCCACGATTTGCGCTTTCTCCAGGCCGAACACCAGGCGGCGAAACAGCGGGGCGGTGGCGTTATACAGATGGACGGTGGCCTGTTTCGCGCCACGTAACGATTCAAAGGTGCGGACGATCAGGTCTTCTCGTGCCTGGGTTAACACCTGAATTGTGACGTCATCCGGGATGCGATTCTCTTCAATCAACTGGCGAACAAAGTTGAAATCCGTCTGCGAGGCAGAGGGAAAGGCGACTTCAATCTCTTTAAACCCGCAGCTTAACAGCAGATCCCAGAACTGCAGCTTGCGCGTGCTGTCCATGGGTTCGGCCAGGGCCTGGTTGCCATCGCGTAAATCGGTTGAGAGCCAGCGCGGGGCATGGGTGATGCGTTGCTCAGGCCAGCGACGGTCGGGAAGAGAAATAACGGGATAAGGCTGGTACTTGTCGGCGGGTGTGTTCAGCATGATGCGCTCCTGTTGTCTTTTCACTATCGTGAATCGATTTCAGGAGCGCTGCTTTATCGGATGTGACAATTGCTGTCGCGTTTTGGACAACAGCGCGGGTTTTGCCGGATGTGCACATATCGTAGGCCCGGTAAGCGAAGCGCCACCGGGCATTTCACGCAGAGGACTAGTGCGCGCCACCCCCTCCACCGCCGGCACCAAACGGCGGTCTGGCAAACCACACCAGCCCCAGCAGGACGATGAAGATCCCCGCGGATATCCAGAAAATCTCGTTAGCCGAGATAATCAGCCCCTGGTTGGTGATCTGCTGGGCAATCCAGCCGGACGCCTGCTGTTCCGTCATGCCCATCCCCTGAAGCTGGCTATACATCTGCTGCGCATTCGGGTTGTACGGATTTACCGCTTCGGTCAGCTGCGCATGGTGCATCGATTCCCGGTTTGTCCACAGCGTGGTGGTGATCGATGTCCCGATGGAGCCCGCTAATGTACGGGTAAAGTTCGACAGGCTCGACGCGGCCGCCAGACGCTCAGGCGGTAAGCCAGACAGCGTGATGGTGGTCAGCGGCATAAAGAAGCACGCTACCGCGAAGCCCTGAATAAACTGCGGCCACGCAGAGGCGCCAAAGTCCATCCCCGGTTCAAAGGTATACGCGCGCCAGTAGAAGCACACCGCATACATAATGAAGCTGAAGGTCACCAGCCTGCGCATGTCGAGCTTATGGGCAAAGCGGCCAATGATTGGCGACAGCAGCACCGGGATCACCCCAACAGGCGCAGAGGCCAGACCCGCCCAGGTCGCGGTATAGCCATACACCTCCTGCAGCAGCTGCGGCAGCAGAACAATCGCGCCGAAGTAGAGCATATAGGCGAGGCTGATACACAGACAGCCGATGGTGAAATTTCGCGACTTAAACAGCGAGAGATCGACTATCGGGTTGTCGTCCGTCAGCTCCCAGACAATCAGGAAGCTCAGCGACACCACCGCGACAATGGTCAGGATGATGATCTCCTGCGAGTTGAACCAGTCCAGCTCCTTACCCCGGTCGAGCATGATCTGCAGACTACCGATACCGAGGATCAGCAGCGCCAGACCAATGCTGTCGATTCGCCGCTGTTCGGTACGGGTCTCACGACCGCGCAAGGATTGCAGCGTCATCAGAACCACAACCGCTCCAATCGGAACGTTGATGAAGAAGATCCAACCCCAGTGGTAGTTATCGCTGATGTACCCGCCGAGAATCGGTCCGCAGATAGGCGCGACGATCACGGTCATTGACCACAGCGCCAGCGCGACGGAGCGTTTTGCAGGCGGGTAGTTACTCAGCAGCAAACTTTGCGAAAGGGGGATCAGCGGCCCGGCGACAATCCCCTGGATGACGCGGAAGAAAATCAGCATCGTCAGGCTGCTGGACATCCCGCACGCCCAGGAGGCCAGCACAAACGCCACTGTTGACCACAGGAACAACTTCACCTCACCGACGCGCTTCGCCAGCCAGCCGGTAATCGGAATGGAGATGGCGTTTGCCACCCCGAACGAGGTAATGACCCAGGTTCCCTGGCTCAATGATGAGCCAAGGTTCCCGGCGATCGTCGGGATCGCCACGTTTGCGATGGTGGAGTCCAGCACCTGCATGAATGTCGCCAGCGACAGCGCAATGGTCATAATGACCAGCTGCGCGCCTTCCAGCGGTTTTTGCGGCTTTTGCTGTTGCATAACGCTCACCTTCGGATTAACCGGCGTTTGCCTTCACGATGTCATCGATCAGCTTGTTGACCGGATCGAGGCTAATTTCACGGGCGTTACTTTCATAAGCCGGGGTGCTACGTACCTGGCTTGCCAGAATCTGGCCGTCGCGGTTAGCGGTATCCACCGTCACCAGCGTGGAGAGGCCAATACGCAGCGGATGGTCTGCCAGCTGTTTAGGATCAAGCTCGATACGCACAGGCAGACGCTGCACCACTTTGATCCAGTTACCGGTGGCGTTTTGCGCAGGCAGCAGCGAGAAGGCGCTGCCGGTACCCATATCCAGACCCACTACTTTACCGGTGTACTTCACGTCGTCGCCGTAAATGTCGCTGATAACAGTTGCGGTCTGGCCGATACGCATATGGGCAAGCTGCGTCTCTTTGAAGTTCGCATCAACCCACAGATTGTCCGCCGGCACGACCGCCATCAGCGGCGTGGTTGGGCTGATCTGCGCGCCTGGCTGTACGGAACGACGGGAGACGTAGCCGGTCATCGGGCTGACGATTTTGGTACGCTGCAGGGCAAGCCATGCGTTACGCACTTCGGTCGCCGCCTGTTGTACCGCAGGCTGGTTTTCAAGGCTGGTACCGAGAATCATCGCCTGGTTAGCGTTGTACTGCTGAATAGCCACATCCAGCTGCGCCTGGGCGCTGGCAACGGCATCGCGGGCGTGCTGCAGCTCTTCACGGCCAATCAGATTGGCGGTACCGAGCGGCACGCGACGGTTCAAATCGCTCTGCGCCTGGGCGAGTGCGGTTTTCTGCACGTCGATGTTGGCCTGCAGCTGCTTACTGTTGATCATCAGCTGACGGGTCTGACGCACGCTGGAGGCCAGCGCGGTCTGTGCTTTTTCAAACGCCTGTTGAGCGTCGGTCGGATCCAGCGTGACCAGCACATCCCCTTTTTGCACAAAGTCGGTATTGTCAGCCCAGACTTTCGTCACGCTGCCCGACACCTGCGCCATAATTTGTACCTGATTCCCTGCCACGTATGCGTCGTCTGTCTCTTCTGCATGACGCAATACTAAAAACCAATAGATCCCATATGCCACGGCAATAATGATAAAGAGCAAGGTCAACAGAAGAAGGGCGCTCTTACGTTTGCCTTTCTTGTTGGCCGGTTGCTGCGGGGTTGTGTTCTCCGCATTTGCGCTCATTGTTGTTCTCCACGATCTTCTTATTTTCACATCGGCTGAGCCGACCTGTTGTCAGAAAGGCCAGCAGTGTCACGTGCTGGCCTGTCAGTTTTCTTTTTTTAAATCTGGATGTTCGAGCGTGTCGTCGCGTTAGCGCAGCGCCTCAAGGATGGCGCCATCTTCATCCATCTGATCCAGACGGGTGAGCAGCTTGCGAGTGATGTGCTCAAGCTGGTCGCGCTCGCTTGTGCTGAGGACAGACCAGAGTTTGTGCAGGCAGTTGTGCTGAGGTGGCAGCACCTCACGCAGGAATTGGTGACCTTTGTCGGTCAGTTGCAGATGCAGGCAACGGCGGTCGTTATCGCTTTCACGGCGTTCAATCCAGCCGCGCTTTTCCAGCTCATCAGCGATACGGGTGGCGTTCGTACGGGACGAACCCAGCGCGCAGCTCAGCTCAGACGGCTGAATACTGTGGTTTTCCTGAGACTCCAGCGTAATCAACGCCATAAATAACGTCTCGTTAATCCCCTGAGCTTTCAGCATCTTATTACGATTATCCAGCAGTTTCCCCTGCATGTGCATGCACAGGCGGGTCAGCAGGATTTCCTGATACGGGAAGTCCTCATGACGACTGGCGCGGAATTTAAGCATTTGTTCAATGGGCGTAAACGAACTATCCATTTGGGCATAACCTCATTAATTACAGCCGATATAGTAACGACAGTGACAAATAATGTAAATGAATTATTTGTGCGGTTAAATCCGCCAAACTAATGTCACTATCAGAAAGCGCCGGGTAAGTCCGTGACCCGGTGAGCACAGAAAGAGAGAGGGATGAACCCGCGGAAGAGAGGATGTGAGGACAGGGGTCTGAACTATTCATGCCGTTTGAAAATATGTCACCCACATTAAAATTTCTGGGATAAATGATTACGTTTACATTAACAGAGTGAGGGGCCCCTTTACACCCTAAGAGGCCCAAAGCTATGTAAAACTTAGTGAATGGCTTCCTGACGATGGTATCCGCGCCACCATACTACCAGGTTTAGCGCGGCGACAACGGCTCCTGTCGCGCACACGCCTGTCCACCCGCCATGCTGCCACGCCGAGGCGGAAATTAACGAGCCCGCAGCACCACCAATGAAGTAGCTGGTCATGTACCCGGCAGTAAGACGGTTTCGCGCGTCTGGCTTCACGCGGTAAATCACGGTCTGGTTAGTGATATGCACGCCCTGTACGGTGAGGTCGAGCACCAGAATGCCGACGATCAGCGCCAGCACGGAGGTATGACCGTACCAGATGGCTGCCCAGGAGAGCAGAAGCAGCACCAGTCCCGCGCTGGTGGTCATGTGAGATTTGCCCTTATCGGCCAGCCCGCCTGCCGGACGCGCGCCGAGCGCCCCCGCCGCACCGGCCAGACCA
>NZ_JALW01000084.1:0-12991 GCF_000710795.1 Enterobacter sp. T1-1
GGATGAAAATTTTTTGTGGCAGGTTTTTATCTTTTATTCATTCCATGTGACCATTTATATCCTTAAGAAGGCATCATTGTGACGACTCATCTATTACAATTTTGGAATATGGCAGCCACCCTGTTTTCTATATTCTTTTTTATTGCGTATCTGTTTGTTATTTTCCAGATCGTTACTGATTTATTCCGTGACAATACACTCAACGGCTTCTTTAAATCGCTTTGGATAATGCTGTTACTTTTCATCCCGCTGATCACCTCTGTTTTTTATCTCATTCTGAGAGGTAAGGGAATGGCCAAAAGACAACGTGCTTACAGACTGGATGCGAATGCCGCAGCACAATATAGTCTTTGTAAATCCCCAGCGGAACAAATATCAGACGCCAAAAAACTATTAGACCAGGACGTTATTAGCCAGGAGGAGTTCGAACTCCTTAAAAAGAAAGCCATAAATTAAATCACAATGACTAAGGATGGCGTAATATCCAACCTTAGTCATTTCGTTTTAGAAAATCAGTCATCTCTGGTGCTATTAACAATTCGTCTCATGTTTTGTTAATGCGCTGGCCTATTTATTATTTTTAACTACTTTTATCCACTGGAGCGTTCGCAATGAAAAGCACTACCCCCTGGCAGCCCTGTAAGGAAAAAATCGACTTTATCGGCGGCTTTTATCATTTATTTTTGTTGATTTGCTCTGTTTTACTCTGGAGCGGGTTACTTCTTTTTGCTACACGTGCCTATGGCCAGACTCATGCTGATGAAAATGCAGCAAGCTGGGGCAGCAGGATTGTTTCCGATATTACGCAAACCTGGACAGATTATGATAGCCACGATATTTATCTTCCTTTTATCAGCTGGCATAACCGGTTCATGTACGATAAAGAAAAGACCGATCGCTATAATGAAATGCCCTGGGGTGCCGGAGTGGGGGTTTCTCGTCATCACAGCAATGGCAACTGGAGTGCACTGTATGGAATGGTGTTTAAAGACTCACATAATGAGTGGCAACCGGTCACCGGCTATGCATGGGAGAAAGGATGGCATCCAGACCAACAAAAAGATTTCAGGTTGGGATTAGGGGTGACCGCCGGGATAACGGCGCGTAAAGATATGGGCAACTACATTCCCTTACCGATTATATTCCCGCTTTTTTCAGCGAGTTATAAAAATGTGAACGTCCAGTTCACCTATATTCCTGGCACCTATAATAACGGAAACGTACTCTTCGGGTGGTTACGTTACAACCTGTAGCAGGGCTCAGCCCTGCATTACACTCTCGGTCTTTTTACTATCAGCGCAGGAAAGGAAATGTTTTAAGAGAAGAAGGAAGAAGAGTATCTGGATAAAAAGGAGGGTAAAGAAAAATGACTGGATTATATGCAACGACTCACCGCGAGCGTAGGGCTCGCGGTGAGTGTTTGTTTAGAATTGAAGTGCGGCGCCCAGGTAAGCACCATCAAGCAGCGTATGATTAGGCGTACCGGATTTACCATGAACGCTAATATGACGGTAACCCGCTTTGAGTTTCACCTCATCTCGTACCTGCCAGGCCAACCCAGCATCAACTTCAACATAGTTTTCGACGGCATTGTTCAGGCCACGTGGCGCGGTATAACCTTCACCATAGGCATACACCTCATCGCTAAAATGGACACGAACCCCGCCACCAATCGGTGCCGCAAATCCATTATCACCTTTCTTAGGCGCCATATAGATGGCCTTGGCACCTGCGTAAAGATCGGCTTTACCCAGAGACACCTGATAACCCAGGCCGACACCGCCAGAATTACGGCCATCATTATAATTGTTAGCCCAGTTTGCAGTATAAAAAATACCGGTCGGCTCAGGCGCAATCAGTGCATTTAACTCCGTATGTTGTGTACCTAACTGAGCGCCAATTTCAGCGGCGTTAGCACTAACAGAGAGAGTTGAAAGAATTGCCACTACTGTGAGTGTTTTTTTAAACATTTGTTATCACCTAATCTACATTAAAAAAAAGAAGTCAGAACCTTAAACAAGCTCTGTCTGGTGGCTTATTTTAGGGGGCGATGTTATATGAAGTTCAAACAAACAAGAGATCCTCACTCACCATACACTCATTCATTAATCAGCGAGGTGGCAGCTGCGCACGCTATAAAATGACGTGTGTTTAAGTTCCATCTATCTTTTCGCACTAGAATGCCTCTTTATTTTCACCGAAACCAGTGAGGAAACCATGTTCCCGGAAGAACATATCAGACGGCCCAAAAAACCAAACTTTATCCGTTATCTTTTTCTGTTCAACCTTTTATTGCTGCCCCTTTTCATGATTGTGGCACGCCTGGTCTGGGGACAGGATTTCTTTTCTGTTTCTCCCAATGGCGCTTTGTTCTGGCCGGGTGCTGTCTCGCACGTTTTGTTGCTGGGCGGGGTTTGGTTGTTTTTAGATGTTCTGTTTATGATTTGGTTTTACCTTACCAACAAAAAAAACTGAGGAGCAACGCTTATGCTGCTATTTATTTCATGGCTTTTTGCATTAGTTGGCAGTGAATTACTGCTGTTACAGATCAATTCAGTAAGCATTATCATGCCTCTCTTATATTTATCTATGGGGATAATGTATTTATATCAAAAGAA
Organism: Enterobacter sp. T1-1; assembly: GCF_000710795.1. Lineage (NCBI taxonomy): Bacteria > Pseudomonadati > Pseudomonadota > Gammaproteobacteria > Enterobacterales > Enterobacteriaceae > Enterobacter > Enterobacter sp. T1-1. The sequence goes on from NZ_JALW01000084.1 coordinate 2,619, forward strand.
TAAAATAAGGAATATGTTATGGCTGGATGCAAACTTAAAAAAAACACGCATCCTCAACCTCAAGGTTCTGTTTGTGGCAGCGCTTAGTATTATGTTATCTATCGTCGCGCATATTAATTTCGCCATTAACTCCTTGCTGATCATGCAATGGTTAAAAGCATAGTTTATGCGATGTCCATATCTTTATTCTGTGCCCCCATCATCAACCACGCTGCGCTTTAAAACCTAAATACAGCAGATATCAGGTTGAATATCTATGTTTAGAGGATTTATGCGCAAGAAAAGTATTAGAGTGTTGAAGCGTTGTATTTTTATCCTTTTGGGCTTCACGCTTTGTGCAATGACAGGCTTGTTTTATTGGGTACAGCGTAGCGGCGAACTCCAGCCCTGGCATACTTTTGTCCCTAATGAATTACGCGAACACGAGATCGATCGGGCCGATTGGGATGACTATATCAATGCTGAAAACGCCCTCTTCATGGAGGTGCATAACAATGTCGCTATGAAGCAAACCGATCAGGATACAACGAGTTTAAATCGTTATAACCCGTCAAGCCCGGTATTTCCGGACACCCTTCCCACAGACTGGAATCGATCCTATATCATGCGCCCACAGGCGGAACCGAGAGGGGCTGTCGTGTTACTGCACGGACTTACGGACTCCCCTTACAGCCTGCAGCATATTGCCCGGCTCTATCAAAAAGAAGGGTTTGTCGCCATCGGGATCCGTCTACCTGCCCATGGAACCGTACCCGGGGCATTAACGGATGTAAAATGGCAGGACTGGCTGGCAGCAACGCGTCTTGCGGTGCGCGAGGCAACAAAAATGACCCATGCGGATGCGCCGCTACATATTGTTGGTTTTTCCAATGGTGGGGCGTTGGCCATGAAATATGCTATCGATGCCCTTGATGATGAGAGCCTGAAGAAGCCACAACAAATTGTCCTGATTTCTCCCATGATAGGCATAAGCCGCTTTGCTCGGTTTTCGGGAATGGCCGAATGGACAGCCTTTCTCCCGGCCTTTTCTCGTGCGGCCTGGTTAGGTCTGGTACCAGAATTTAATCCTTTTAAATATAACTCTTTTCCCGTGAATGGTGCGCGGCAGGCTTATCTTCTGACTGTGACATTGAAACGGGATCTTACGCGGCGCAAGTCATCGGCTGGCTGGAAAGATCTTCCTCATGTGCTTACGTTTCAGTCCGTTCTTGATTCCACAGTCAGTACCCGGGCAGTGCTGGACGTGCTCCATCACAATCTACCGGATAACGGTAGCGAACTGGTGTTGTTTGATATTAATCGTGCGGTCAATTTTCGTGCACTGTTTCGCCACTCTTCGGATCGCGCGCTATCACACTTACTGGCAACACCACAGCGTACTTACACGACGACTATCGTCAAAAACGCCTCTTCAGAGAGTATGAACATGGTCGCTTCGACGCACTTAGCGCACTCAACAACAGCAGACGTGCAGCCCCTGAATGTGCGCTATCCGAGAGATGTTTTTTCACTCTCTCATGTCGCCCTCCCGTTTCCTGTCCATGACTCCTTATATGGAAGTGAACCCTATGAACCGAATCACTATGGTCTGAGTCTGGGTGTTTTACGCGTCAGAGGGGAGCGAGCGGTACTGCTGGCAGATATGGACTCCTTAATGCGTATCACCTCGAATCCGTTCTATCCCTATCTGATTGAAAGGATTGCTGGCGTCATAAGATAAAGGAAGAGGCGTTTTTTAACGTCAGCTCATCGTTGGGGATAGATGAAATAAAGACAACCGGCGCCAGAGTATAACATCCGTTATTCTTCGCCTCTTTCACCACTATCCCCATTGAATCGCTGGCTGCCGGTTAATTTGTCACTCCGGCAGCAGCCCCACAAAACTGCGTTTTTTGCGCGGCTCCGACATCAGCTCTTCGAGTTTATCCACGCAGGCCAGGTAGTGCGGCGTTTTTTTATGCGCCAGCACCGCCTCTTCGTCTTTATAGGCCTCGTAGATAAAGAACCGGGTTTTCACCCGGGGGTCCTGCAATACGTCAAAACGCAGGTTTCCCGGCTCCTGAATCGCGCCCTCGTGGTTGGCGCGAAACACCTCCAGAAACTCGTCCACCCGCTCGGGTTTGATGTTGATCTCCACTAACGTCACGTTCATTTCGCTTCTCCCTGTTTCTCTTCCTGCCAGAACTGGAACGCCTCCCGGGCGCTCATGTTCTCGTGAACCACTTTCTTCACCGCCTTCAGCATGGCGAGCGGCGCGCTGGACTGGAAGATGTTGCGCCCCATGTCCACGCCGGAGGCTCCCTGGTCAATCGCGCGCCAGCACATCTCCAGTGCCTCGTGCTCCGGCAGCTTTTTCCCCCCGGCGATGACGATCGGCACCGGGCAGCTGGCGGTCACTTTTTCGAATCCTTCATCCACATAGTAGGTTTTAACAAACTGCGCCCCCATTTCGGCGGCAATACGGCTGGCGAGCGAGAAGTAACGCGCATCGCGCGCCATCTCCTTGCCGACGCCCGTCACCGCCAGCACGGGCATCCCGTAGCGTGCCCCCGCATCCACCAGCTTGATGATGTTATTGATCGACTGATGCTCGAATTCACTGCCAATGTACACCTGCGCCGCCACCGCACAGACGTTCAGGCGCAGCGCATCTTCCATTGCCACTGCCACGCACTCGTTCGACAGCTCGCCCAGAATTGAGTTACCGCCGGAGGCGCGCAGGACCACCGGTTTATTGGTGGCGGCCGGTACGGTGCTGCGCAAAATACCGCGGGTACACATCAACACGTCGGTTTCGGCGAACAGCGGCGCGATAGAGAGATCGATACGCTCAAGACCGGTGGTCGGCCCCTGGAAGTAACCGTGGTCAAAGGCCAGCATCACCGTGCGGTTGCTTTTTGGGTTGAAGATGCGCGAAAGCCGGGACTGCATGCCCCAGTCCAGCGAGCCACAGCCCTTCAGGGTGAACGGTACATTTTGCTGCGGTGTACCGATGCCAAAATCCTTACCGTCTTTGATGTCGTCTAAATCAGCCATTTGCTCCCCCGTCAGAAATCGTATTTGTTGATGTTCTCTTTGGTGAACACCACGCGCTCTGGCAGCAGCACGATGCCGTTGCCTTTTGCTTCATACTGGTAGCCCTGGACGCTGTTCGGCTCGACCTTCAGCGTACCGATATCTTTTACCTCCACGCTGTCGCCGACGTTAAGATCGCCTTTTTTCAACAAACGATCGGCGACATTGACCGCAATTTTGCCCTGTTGCACCACATCCCACAGGCCGAAGGCTTTAATCGTGCCGCGCTCGACGTACGGACGCATGACGTTAGGCGTACTGAATCCGACAATCGCCACCCCTTCCCGCTTCAGGTTTTCCGCCGCCTGCGCCGCGGCAGGCAGAGCGTTGGCATCCGGGGCGATGATCGCATCCAGATCCGGGTACGCTTTTAAGATCCCTTCGGCGGTTTGCAGGGATTTGGTGGCGTCGTTATAGCCAAACTGGGTGGTCACTATCTGCCACTGGGGATGATCTTTTTCGATTTTGGCCTTCGCCTCTTTCACCCACTGGTTCTGGTCGGTGACGGTCGGGCTGGAGTAGAAGAACGCCACTTTGGCATTCGGTTTTGTCACCTGCTTCCCGGCCATCTCCACCAGCAGGCCACCGAGCTGCTCCGGGGTACCCTGGTTGATGTAGATGCTGCGGCACTCCGGTTTGGTGTCGGAATCCCAGGTCAGCACTTTGACGCCGCGCTGCATGGCGCGCTTCAGCGCCGGGCAGAGGCCATCCGGCGACACGGCGGAGACGATAATGGCGTTATAGCCCTGGTTGACGAAATTATTGATGAGCTGCACCTGGCCGGAGACGCTCGGCTCGGTTGGGCCGTCGTAGGTGACGTCCACGCCGAGCGCTTTCCCCGCCTCTTTCGCGCCATTGCCGCCGCTGGTGAAGAAGCCCACCCCCACCAGCTTCGGGATAAAGGCGATGCGGTCCGCCGCCTGCGCCGAGGCGAAGCTGAGGGCCATTGCCAGGACTATCAGTTTTGTTTTCATCTTACGCTCCGGATAGTTTTCTAAAGAGAGAACGCACCCATTCACGGTGCAGACTCAGCGAACGTCCCATCACCACCACAACCAACAGCGCCCCTGACAGCGCGCTCGACACCTGGTTGGGGATGCCGACCATCTGTAACCCCTGCTGCAGGTACCCCACCAGCAGCGCTGCCAGTGCCGTACCGATAACCGAACCTGACCCGCCATAAATATTCGCCCCGCCGAGTACGGCAGCGGTGAGGGCTGGCATCAGCAGATCGCGCCCCAGATCCGAGCGCGCGGAACCGAAATAGGAGACCATCACCAGCGCGGCAATGGCCGAGGCGATGCCCACCAGGCCATACAGCGCGTAGGGCATGCCGTTAACCGACAGCGCCGCATAGCGCGCGGCGCGCGGGTTCTGGCCGATTAAGAACAGATGCCGCCCAAAGCGCCCGCGGTGGGTAATCAGCCAGAAGAAGAGCGTAATGAGCGCAAACAGCACCAGCGGAACGGGCAGACCTGACACGGTCAGGTTAGCGAACGCGGTAAAGCTGTCCGGGAAGCCGCCGATGCCCTCATAGCCCGTCGCGCCCGCCATGCCGGAGAGCAGCAGCGCCCCGCCGCCGTAGAGGTAGAGCGTGCCGAGAGTGATAACTAAAGGGCTGATACCCGTGTAGTGGATCAGCGCCGCATTCACCAGCCCGCACAGCAGGCCCAGCAGCAACGTCAGAGGAATGGCGACCGCCATCGGCCATCCCGATTGCATCATCACCCCCAGCGCAATGGCGCACAGGCCAATGGTTGAACCGAGGGAGATATCGATCCCGCCGCTGATAATCACCAGCGTCAGCGGCAGCGCCACAATGCCGATGCAGATAAAATCGCTGGTGCTGAACAGCAGCATGTTGATGTCGAGCATCCGCGGGTTGATGGCGCCAAAGAGCAGGATCTCCAGCACCAGTAAGATCAGCAGCGCGCTTTCCCAGTTAAGCTTCATTTACGCCACCTCTTTTTTGCGTTTGGGAAATGGGGTGACGTGCTTTCCCCCTCTGTTACCCGGCTGGAAGCGACCGTATTTCAGCGCCCGCTGATGACGCGCCAGCGCCTGGCGCAGACGCCCGTCGAGCACCAGCACGCCCAGCAGCACCAGCCCGGCGATAAAGTCATTCCACCACGCCGGGAGCTTAAACAGCACCAGTACGGTGTCGATTTGCGTCAGGAAAAAGGCCCCAAGCAGTGCGCCAATCAGCGTGCCCGTCCCGCCCAGCAGCGAAATGCCGCCGAGCACACAGGCGGCGATGGCTTTCATCTCCAGCCCGCTCCCGGTCTGGTTTGGCACAAAGCCAATCTGCGCGGCAAAGACAATCCCGGCGCAGGCCGCCAGCATGCCATTGAGAGTAAAGGCGATCATCCGCGTGCGGTTGACCGCCACGCCCAGCTGGCGCGCGGCGGCAAGGTTATCGCCCACGGCATAGAAATCGCGTCCGAACGCGGTGCGCGAGAGTGTCCATGCGCCGACGGCGGCCAAAAACAGCACCACCATGCCGAGCGGCGAAATGCCCACGGCTACGGGTTCAGAAAGGGATTTCAGCCCCGGCGGTAACCCTTCAATCCACTTTCCACCGGTCCAGAGCAGCATCGCCCCGCGATACAGCCCCAGCGTGCCGAGGGTGGCGACAATCGCCGGGATGCGCAGCGCCACCACCAGCAACCCGTTGAACGCCCCTGCCAGCGCGCCGACAGACAGCGCGAACAGCATCGACACCGGCAGGCTGTAGCCATTGTTCAGCGCCACGCCGACGGCGATGGCGGAGAGCCCCACGGTGGAGCCCACGGAGACGTCAATATTGCGGGTCAGCATCACCAGCGCGGCGCCAAGCGCCAGCAGGATCAGGATTTGCGCGCTGGCGAAGATCATCCCCAGCGTCTGAAGGCTCAGGTACGCCGGATTAAGCGCCACCAGCACGGCAAACAGCGCCAGAATGGCGAGAAACGCGCTCAGCTCGCGGTTTTTCAGTAACATCTTCATGATTGTCCTCCGAACGCCAGCGCCATCATCCGATCGAGGCTGACGGCATGGCGCGGCAACTCGCCGCTGAGCACGCCCTGGTGCATGACCAGCACGCGATCGGCAAGGCCAGGAAACTCATCGAGATCGCTTGAGATCATCAGCACAGCCACGTTCTGCGCGGCCACGCTTTTGATGAGCTGGTAGATATCAGCACGTGCCGACACGTCCACGCCGCGCGTCGGTTCATCGACGATCAGCAGTAACGGGTTGGCTTCCAGACAGCGGGCCAGCAGCACTTTCTGTTGATTCCCGCCGGAGAGGGTGCGCACGGTTTGATCCGCATGGTTGAGTTTGATCCCCAGCGCGCGGTGGTAACGCTCCACCACCGCGGACTCCCGCTTGCGCTGCTGCCAGAGAGACGGCTCGTTCAGCGCCACGGTGTTCCAGCGGATGGGTGCATCCAGGAACAGGCCGGACACCTGCCTGTCTTCCGGCAGATAAACCAGGCCTTTTTCCAGCCGGGCGCCCACACTCTCGTGAGTGATCTCCTGATTCTCCAGCCAGACCCGTCCGCCACGCACCGGACGCAGGCCGTAGAGTGTCTCGGCAAATTCGGTGCGCCCGGATCCGACCAACCCGGCCAGACCGACGATCTCGCCTGCGTAGATCTCAAGCGAGAGATCGATAAACCCCTCCCCGGTAAGATCGTCCACGCGCAATACCGGAAAATCCTGCGGCTGGGTGCGACGGTTTCCCGGCAGCGCCAGCCACAGTTTTTGCGCATCGCTTAAGCCTTTCTCCCGGCTCACCGGCGTCATGGCGGCAATCAGCGCGTTATCGTCGAACTGCGCGGTTTCCCCGCTGAGCACTACGGCACCGTCGCGCATCACCGAGACGTGGCTTGCCAGCTGGCGGATCTCCGGCAATTTATGCGAGATAAAGACGATACCGACGCCCAGATCCTGCAGGGCGCGGATCTGGCGAAACAGACGTTCGGTTTCACCCGGCGTAAGGGAGGCCGTGGGCTCGTCGAGGATCAGGATCGTTGCGTTACGCATCAGACCGCGCAGGATCTCCACCATCTGCTGATCCGCCACTTCCAGCGTACTGGCGGTGGCGTCGAGATTTAGCTGGCACTGCAGCTGCTGCAGCTTCTCCGTCAGCCGATTCTCTCTTTCCCGTTCACGCGGCAGGCGGAAAAGGATGTTTTCCCGCACCGTCAGATTGGGGAACAGGAGCGGTTCCTGAGGCACCAGATAGATACCTAACTTATGGGCCTGCACGGGCGTGAGCCGCGCATATGAATGACCTGCTACGGAAAGTTCACCGCTGTCCGGCGTCTCCACCCCGGCGATGATCTTCATCAGCGTCGATTTACCCGCGCCGTTCCCGCCCATCAGCGCATGCACCTGGCCCGCAAGCAGCGTGAAATCAATGCCTTTCAAAACCGGCACCCCGGAAAACTGCTTGCAGATGGCTCGTGCTTCGATAAGTGGGGTCATCATCGCTCCGCTATTGAACAAATGATTTTTAGATTTAATAATGTTCAAAAGCGTAGACGGTGAACTATATTTACAACCGTGCAGGGATCACAGTTTTATCGATTAAGATCCATCTGAGAAAGAAACTATCTAAATGATCCGTTTTGCCGCGTGGCTCACACTTTCGACCTGCGCCGTCACGAACATATGATCTAAATTTTTATAAGAGTTCAATTATGAGCGATAAACGCACTGCGGAAGAAGGTCGGTTTGCCGGGCTGGCACTGGCGGAAGAGGAGCTGGTTGCCCGCGTGGCCTGGTGTTACTACCACGACGGATTGACGCAAAACGACATTGGCGAACGGCTCGGCCTGCCGCGCCTGAAGATCTCTCGCCTGCTGGAGAAAGGTCGCCAGTCAGGGGTGATCCGCGTGCAGATCAACTCCCGCTATGAGGGCTGTCTGGCACTGGAAACCGAACTGCAGCAGCGCTTTGGGCTAAAGCTGGTGCGCGTGCTGCCAGCACTGAATACCCCGCCAATGAACGTGCGGTTAGGCATTGGTGCCGCGCAGTCGTTAATGGGCGTGCTGGAACCCGGCCAGCTGTTAGCGGTGGGATTTGGTGAAACCACCATGAGCAGCCTGCAACATTTAAGCGGCTTTATCAGCTCGCAGCAGATCCGCCTGGTGACGCTCTCCGGCGGCGTGGGGCCCTATATGACCGGTATCGGCCAGCTGGACGCGGCATGCAGCGTCAGCATGATCCCCGCCCCGCTTCGCGTCTCCTCCGCCGAGGTGGCCGGGATCTTAAAACGTGAAACCAGCGTACGGGACGTGATCCTCGCCGCAACGGCCGCCGACGTGGCGGTGGTCGGGATTGGGTCCGTGAACCAGCGTCGTGATGCAACGATATTGCGCTCAGGCTACATCAGCGAAGGTGAACAGCTGATGTATGCCCGTAAAGGGGCCGTCGGCGACATTCTCGGTTATTTCCTCACTGCCGAAGGAGAGTGCGTTGAGGAGCTGGAGATCCACAAAGAACTGCTGGGCGTCACGCTTGATGAACTGGCGCAGTTACCTACCATCGTCGGCGTGGCTGGCGGTGTTGAGAAAGCCGATGCGATTTACGCCGCACTGAAAGGTCGCCGTATCAATGGCCTGGTGACGGAAGAGACAACAGCCCGCGCGGTGCTGGCCCTGACGTAACGGGGTAAGCCCTGCGCTAACAACGAGGCAAACTCATGAGTTACCTTTTAGCGTTAGATGCAGGGACAGGCAGCGTGCGTGCCGTTATTTTCGATCTACAGGGCAACCAGGTTGCCGTGGGTCAGGCCGAGTGGCAGCACCTGAGCGTGGAAAATGTGCCGGGCTCGATGGAGTTCGACCTCAATACCAACTGGCGGCTCACCTGCCAGTGCATCCACCAGGCGCTGGATCGCGCGCACCTGAGCGCGGCAGATATCCAGTCCGTCGCCTGCTGCTCCATGCGCGAAGGGATCGTGCTGTATGACCGCAACGGTGAGGCCATCTGGGCCTGCGCCAACGTCGACGCCCGCGCCAGCCGCGAGGTGGCCGAACTCAAAGAGATCCACGACAACCAGTTTGAATCCGAAGTGTACGACGTTTCCGGCCAGACCCTGGCCCTGAGCGCCATGCCGCGTCTGCTGTGGCTGGCGCACCATCGCCCGGATATCTATCGCAAGGCTGCCACTATTACCATGATCAGCGACTGGCTGGCGGCGAAGCTCTCCGGCGAGCTGGCGGTCGATCCATCAAATGCGGGCACTACGGGGATGCTGGATCTCTTCTCCCGCGACTGGCGGCCAGCACTGCTGGATATGGCCGGACTGCGCGCCGATATCCTCTCCCCGGTGAAAGAGACCGGCACCGTGCTGGGCGCTATCACCCATGATGCCGCACAGCAGAGCGGCCTGCGAGAAGGCACCCCTGTGGTGATGGGCGGCGGCGACGTGCAGCTGGGCTGTCTGGGGCTGGGCGTGGTCCGCGCCGGGCAAACGGCGGTGCTGGGTGGTACCTTCTGGCAGCAGGTGGTCAATCTGCCGCAGGTGCGCACCGATCCTGAGATGAATATTCGCGTAAACCCACACGTCATCCCCGGTATGGCGCAGGCGGAGTCGATCAGCTTCTTCACCGGCCTGACCATGCGCTGGTTCCGCGACGCCTTCTGCGCGGAAGAGAAGCTGATCGCCGAACGTATGGGGATGGACACCTATTCCCTGCTCGAGGAGATGGCGAGCCGGGTGCCCGCGGGTTCGCATGGCGTGATGCCCATCTTCTCCGACGCGATGCATTTTAAGCAGTGGTACCACGCCGCCCCGTCGTTTATTAACCTCTCCATCGACCCGGAAAAGTGCAACAAAGCGACGCTGTTCCGCGCGCTGGAAGAGAACGCGGCGATTGTCTCGGCCTGCAACCTGGCGCAGATCTCACGTTTCTCCGGCGTTAACTTCGAGAGCCTGGTGTTTGCCGGAGGCGGTTCGAAGGGGGCGCTATGGAGCCAGATTTTAAGTGACGTCACCGGTTTGCCGGTGCGGGTACCGGAAGTGAAAGAGGCCACGGCGCTGGGTTGCGCCATTGCCGCCGGAGCCGGGGCCGGTCTGTTTGCGGATATGGCCACCACTGGCGAGCGGCTGGTGAAATGGAGCCGCGAGTTTACCCCGAACCCGCAGCACCGGGCGCTGTACGATGGCATGATGCAGAAGTGGCAGGCGGTGTACGCCGACCAGCTCGGTCTGGTGGACAGCGGGCTGACGACGTCAATGTGGCAGGCACCGGGGCTGGTGCGTTCCCCCTCACCCCGCCCCTCTCCCTAAGGGAGAGGGAGATTGAG
>NZ_JALW01000085.1:0-12554 GCF_000710795.1 Enterobacter sp. T1-1
CCCAGCACCGGGGTTAACGCCTCGCTCAGTACCATTTCGCCTGCCGCAGCCTGTTGCAGGGCCTTGAGCAGATCTTCCGGCTCCATATCTTTCAGCAGGTAGCCGTCTGCACCGCGTTTTAACGCCGTGACCACATCTTCTTCATGGTTTGAGACGCTGAAGACCACCACGCGTCCCGACAGCGATTTTTCACGCAGCTTATCGAGCGTCTCCAGACCGTTCATGCCTGGCATGTTGAGATCGAGCAGGATCAAATCAGGATCAAGCGATTCGGCAAGTTCAATACCCTGTTCACCGTTGCTGGCTTCGCCAACGACGGTGATATCAGGTGCCATGCTGACCAGCTGTTTTACGCCAGTACGCAGCATCGGATGGTCGTCAATCAACAGGATGGATGCCGGTTCCTGATTAGTCATGGGTTTCTCCCTGGATAGTTGTGAGGGGTTTTTCGGGGATAAAGGTGACAACCACTTCTGTGCCACCTGTTTCTCGCCGACGAACCTGGCAATCACCGCGCAGGCTTTGGGCGCGGTCTCGCATGATAATTAAACCGTAATGGTTTGTCCGTTCGGCATTTTCCGGCACGCCGCGGCCGTTGTCATGAACCGTGAGCTTCACCTGATTATCGTGCTGGCTAACGGTAACGGTGACCGCCGTCGCGTCAGCGTGTTTTAGCACGTTGCTCAGCGCTTCGCGGGCGATCTGCAGTAAATGAATGGCCTGATGCGAAGGCACAAAACGAGGCGGTAACTGGTAATCGAGCTTCACCGGGAATCCCAGTCGGGCGCTAAATTCCTGGCAGCTTGCTTCCAGCGCCGGGCGCAGGCCGGGCTCGGTGAGCTGCAGGCGGAAGGTGGTCAGCAGTTCGCGAAGCTGTACCCAGGAGGTGTTCAGCTCGTTGCGGATCTGGCTCAGCAGCGCTTTGTTGCTTTCCGGCATTTCTGCGGCCTGCATTTGCAGACAGCTGACCTGCATTTTCATACAGGAGAGCGATTGGGCGATAGAGTCGTGGAGTTCGCGGGCGATGGTGGCGCGCTCTTCCATCACGATCAGCTGCTGCTGCTTCTCCTGATGGCGGTCGAGTGCCAGCGTGGCCGTCAGCTGTTCAACCAGCGTATCCACCAGTTGCTGCTGGTCGTGGCTCAGATGACGCCCGGCGGGCAGGGTCGCCAGCAGAATACCGTATTGGGTGTGGCTGTCTGTCAGCCGCCATTTTAGCGTCGTGCCGCTGGTGGTCAGCGGCGGTAAGCCGCGTGGGCACAGGTGGCAGCCTTTGTCATCGCAGGTCATGTCTGACTGACAGGTAAACTCCTGGTGATTTTCTTCATCTTCCATGTCGTACACCCGAAGCTCCAGGTCGTGCAGCAGGGTCAGATTCTGCAGGCCATTCAGGACCGGGGAGAGACGTTCGCACAGCGGCACCTGCATATGCAGGCGGCGATTAGCCTGCCACAGGAACGAGAGGATCTCGTTTTTCTGCTCCAGCCCCGCGGTTTTCTCCTGTACGCGTTTTTCCAGTACCGCATAACTCTCGGCGAGTTCATCTGACATGGTGTTCAGCGCCTGGCCCAGCATCGCCATTTCGTTACGTCCGCTGATGTGGGTGCGCTGGGTAAAATCCCGGGCAGTCACCGCGCGGGCCATCGCCAGCAGTTGCTTCCAGGGATTCAGCAGCCGGGCGCGCAGCCAGACAATGGTGAAAATCAGCAGCAGCCCCATAAACAGCGCCATCGCCCGGTGGATCATCACCACCCGGTCGATGCGTAATTCGGTGGTTTGATCGAAAGAGGAGACCAGGGTATCAATGCGGGAAACGAACCCGGCGACATCACGGGCAACGGTATCAGGATTTTTCGCCTGCTTTAACCCCGGCTCCAGCTGAGTGTGCCAGTAGCCCTGAAGGGCTTTAAGCTGGGATTCCTGACCGGCACGAATCGCGGCACTTTCCAGTTCGGTGCTGAAAGCGGTATGTTCCATATCGTCCAGCAGCTTCTGATCGTCCTGGGTTAACGGCACCGATGCAAGTAGACGATAACTCTGCATGCGTAGTGAGCCTGCCTCGTTGATGGCATGGGCATTACCCTGTACACCCTGTACCAGCCAGCCGGAAATCGCCATGCCGGTCACGCCGATGGCGGTGGACAGCAAAACGATCAGGGCGACCTGATTGACGAGTGTTAGCGGAGATAAACATCTTTTTAACATAGAGTTGCCGGGCTCCTGACGTGGCCTGCTTGCAGGAATGGCGTTATTCTGGTGCATACCCTGGAGTATACCCATACCAATAAAGGATTACCTCTAAATTGCCAATGGGGTAAGGCTCAGGGGGAGGAATGGACAGCGAGACGTCAGTCCTGTGAAAAACCACGTCTTTTTTACCGTTTTACTCTACTCACTAAGGATGATGGCTTTTTTTTCGCCGCAAATCCTCCCACTTTTCCTTTGATTTATATCAACTTACCGCCGCCCTAAAACCCTAATGTTTGCAGCATCATTCGAGAATCAGAGGTGTCTATGAGTCACACATCCGCTCCCGAAAGGGAAAATGGTGCCGTTATAACTGACTGGCGTCCGGAAGATCCGGCGTTCTGGCAGCAGCGCGGCCACCGTGTCGCAAGCCGAAATCTGTGGATTTCCGTTCCATGTTTATTGTTAGCGTTTTGCGTCTGGATGTTGTTCAGCGCGGTAGCGGTGAACCTGCCTAAGGTCGGATTTACCTTTACCACCGATCAGCTGTTTATGCTGACCGCGCTGCCGTCGCTGTCGGGAGCCTTGCTGCGCGTGCCTTACGCGTTCATGGTGCCGGTTTTTGGCGGCCGTCGCTGGACGGCGTTCAGTACCGGTATCATGATCGTGCCTTGCGTGTGGCTCGGTTTTGCTGTGCAGGACACCTCCACGCCATTTAGCGTGTTCGTGATCATCTCTCTGCTGTGCGGCTTTGCGGGCGCAAACTTCGCGTCCAGCATGGCAAACATCAGCTTCTTCTTCCCGAAAGCGAAGCAGGGCGGTGCGCTGGGGATTAACGGCGGCCTGGGTAACATGGGCGTCAGCGTAATGCAGCTGATTGCACCGCTGGCGATCTCCGTCTCTATCTTCGCGGCGTTTGGCGGCGGTGGTGTGACGCAGGCAGATGGCTCTTCCCTGTATCTGCAAAACGCGGCCTGGATCTGGGTACCGTTCCTGGTGGTCTTTACCCTTGCGGCCTGGCTCTTTATGAATGACCTGTCTGCATCGAAGGCATCCCTGAGCGAGCAGTTGCCGGTGCTGAAGCGCGGCCACCTGTGGGTGATGGCGCTGCTCTATCTGGCGACCTTCGGCTCGTTCATTGGTTTCTCTGCGGGCTTTGCCATGCTGTCGAAAACCCAGTTCCCGGAGGTGCAAATTCTGCAGTTCGCCTTCTTCGGACCGTTTATTGGCGCGCTGGCGCGTTCGCTGGGCGGCATGGTCTCTGACCGTCTGGGCGGGACCCGCGTGACGCTGATTAACTTCGTTGTGATGGCGGTCTTCTGTGCGCTGCTGTTCCTGACCCTGCCAGCCGACGGACAGGGCGGTAACTTCATCGCCTTCTTCGGCGTGTTTATGGTGCTGTTCCTGACGGCCGGGCTGGGAAGTGCTTCTACCTTCCAGATGATCTCCGTTATCTTCCGTAAGCTGACCATGGACCGCGTGAAAGCGCAGGGCGGTAGCGAAGAGCAGGCCATGCGCGAAGCGGCAACGGATACGGCGGCAGCGCTGGGCTTTATCTCCGCGATTGGCGCTATCGGTGGCTTCTTTATTCCAAAAGCGTTCGGGATCTCTCTGGACCTGACCGGCTCCCCGGCAGGAGCAATGAAAGTATTCCTTGTTTTCTATATCGCCTGTGTCGCCATCACGTGGCTGGTATATGGCCGTAATTCCAAGAAAAATAAGTAAGTTTGATTATCCGTTTACGCGACCTTCGGGTCGCGTTTTTTTGTTTCCTCAGTAGTTACAACATACTCCTGGCTTTTCTAACGTCCCGCCCGCAGGTAACTCTGTGATCGCCATCGCTTTTCAGCCGAGCCTACCCCTTAATACCCGAGATGTTAAAATCAGGCGGGCTTATTGTACGATAAATAAAAAATTCCTTTAAAAATCATTATAATATAAAAATAAAAATTCTACCGCTTTGGTGGTATTCGTTATAACACCTCACTTCATAGTCCCCCTCCGTCTTGATCGTTATCAATTCTCCCTCTCTTACAGGACGTTACCTTCGCTGCAAATCAGCAATGTCGATTTAGAGAGCCACAGGCTCCACACAGGAGATACCCGATGAGCAAATTTTTGGACCGGTTTCGCTACTTCAAACAGAAGGGTGAAACTTTTGCCGATGGGCACGGCCAAGTTCTGGATACCAACCGGGACTGGGAAGACGGTTACCGCCAGCGCTGGCAGCATGACAAAGTCGTCCGTTCAACCCACGGTGTAAACTGCACTGGCTCGTGTAGCTGGAAGATTTTCGTTAAAAACGGTCTGGTGACCTGGGAAATGCAGCAGACCGACTATCCGCGCACCCGCCCGGATATGCCGAACCATGAACCACGTGGCTGCCCGCGTGGTGCCAGCTACTCCTGGTATCTCTACAGTGCGAACCGTCTTAAATATCCTCTGATGCGCAAGCGCCTGATGAAAATGTGGCGTGAAGCCAAGGTGCAGCACAGCGATCCGGTAGAGGCGTGGGCATCCATCATCGAAGACGCCGACAAAGCGAAAAGCTTCAAGCAGGCGCGTGGCCGCGGTGGTTTTGTTCGCTCCTCCTGGAAAGAGGTGAATGAGCTGATTGCCGCCTCTAACGTCTATACCGTCAAAACTTACGGTCCTGATCGCGTGGCAGGCTTCTCGCCGATCCCGGCGATGTCGATGGTCTCTTACGCTTCCGGCGCGCGCTATCTTTCCCTGATTGGGGGAACCTGTCTGAGCTTCTACGACTGGTACTGCGACCTGCCGCCAGCGTCTCCACAGACCTGGGGTGAACAGACCGACGTGCCAGAGTCCGCCGACTGGTATAACTCCAGCTACATTATCGCCTGGGGCTCAAACGTACCGCAGACCCGTACCCCGGATGCCCACTTCTTTACTGAAGTGCGTTACAAAGGCACCAAAACTGTTGCGGTGACCCCGGACTACGCCGAAATTGCCAAGCTGTGTGACCTGTGGCTGGCGCCTAAACAGGGTACTGACTCCGCGATGGCGCTGGCGATGGGCCACGTCATGCTGCGTGAATTCCACCTCGATAAACCAAGCCAGTACTTCACCGATTACGTGCGTCGTTATACCGACATGCCAATGCTGGTGATGCTGGAAGAGCGTGACGGCTACTACGCGGCAGGCCGTACGCTGCGTGCGGCGGATCTGGTGGACGCGCTTGGCCAGGAAAACAACCCTGAGTGGAAAACCGTCGCGTATAACAGCAACGGTGAGCTGGTGGTGCCAAACGGTTCAATCGGCTTCCGCTGGGGTGAGAAGGGCAAATGGAACCTTGAACAACGTAACGGTACAACCGGCGAAGAGACCGAGCTGCGCCTGAGCATGCTGGGCAGCCAGGATGAGATCGCAGAAGTGGGCTTCCCGTACTTTGGCGGCGAAGGTTCTGAGCACTTCAACAAGGTCGAGCTACAGAACGTCCTGATGCATAAACTGCCGGTGAAACGCCTGCAGCTGGCCGACGGCTCTAGCGCCCTGGTGACCACCGTGTATGACCTGACGCTGGCCAACTACGGCCTGGAGCGCGGTCTGAATGATGAAAACTGCGCGACCAGCTATGACGATGTGAAGGCGTACACCCCAGCCTGGGCGGAGCAGATCACCGGCGTACCGCGTGCGCAGATCACCCGTATCGCCCGTGAATTCGCAGAAAACGCCGACAAAACCCATGGTCGTTCAATGATTATCGTCGGTGCCGGTCTGAACCACTGGTATCACCTCGATATGAACTACCGTGGCCTGATCAACATGCTGATCTTCTGCGGCTGTGTCGGTCAGAGCGGTGGCGGCTGGGCGCACTACGTGGGCCAAGAAAAACTGCGTCCGCAGACCGGCTGGCAGCCGCTGGCGTTTGCCCTTGACTGGCAGCGTCCGGCGCGTCATATGAACAGCACTTCCTACTTCTATAACCACTCCAGCCAGTGGCGCTATGAGACGGTTACCGCGCAGGAGCTGCTGTCGCCAATGGCAGATAAATCCCGCTACAGCGGTCATCTGATCGACTTTAACGTCCGCGCTGAACGCATGGGCTGGCTGCCGTCTGCACCTCAGCTGGGCACTAACCCGCTGCGTATTGCAGAAGAGGCGAAGCAGGCAGGGATGTCGCCGGTGGATTACACCGTTAAGTCTCTGAAAGACGGTTCAATTCGTTTTGCGGCCGAGCAGCCGGAAAACGGTAAAAACCATCCGCGTAACCTGTTCATCTGGCGTTCCAACCTGCTGGGCTCGTCCGGTAAAGGCCACGAGTACATGCTGAAATACCTGCTCGGTACCGAAAACGGTATCCAGGGTAAAGATCTCGGCAAGCAGGGCGGCGTGAAGCCGGAAGAGGTGGAGTGGAAAGACAACGGTCTCGACGGCAAGCTGGATCTGGTGGTGACTCTCGACTTCCGTCTCTCCAGCACCTGCCTGTACTCCGATATCGTGCTGCCTACCGCTACCTGGTACGAAAAAGACGACATGAATACCTCGGATATGCATCCGTTTATTCATCCGCTGTCTGCGGCCGTTGACCCGGCGTGGGAATCAAAAAGCGACTGGGATATCTACAAAGACATCGCGAAGAAGTTCTCTGAAGTCTGCGTAGGGCACCTGGGCAAAGAGACCGACGTGGTGACGCTGCCTATCCAGCACGACTCCGCCGCTGAACTGGCGCAGCCGCTGGACGTGAAGGACTGGAAAAAAGGCGAGTGCGACCTGATCCCGGGCGTAACGGCACCGCACATTATTCCGGTGGAACGTGACTACCCGGCGACCTACGAGCGCTTTACCTCTATCGGCCCGCTGATGGAGAAAATCGGCAACGGCGGGAAAGGGATTGCCTGGAACACCCAGAGCGAAATGGATCTGCTGCGCAAGCTCAATTACACCAAAGCGGACGGCCCGGCCAAAGGCCAGCCAATGCTGAATACGGCGATTGATGCGGCAGAAATGATCCTGACCCTGGCACCGGAAACCAACGGCCAGGTTGCCGTGAAGGCCTGGAAAGCGCTGAGCGAATTTACCGGCCGCGACCATACGCATCTGGCGCTCAACAAAGAAGACGAAAAAATCCGCTTCCGCGATATTCAGGCGCAGCCGCGCAAAATTATCTCCAGCCCGACCTGGTCTGGCCTGGAAGATGAACATGTCTCTTATAACGCCGGGTATACCAACGTTCACGAGCTGATCCCATGGCGTACTCTGTCCGGTCGTCAGTCGCTGTATCAGGATCACCAGTGGATGCGTGACTTCGGTGAAAGCCTGCTGGTTTACCGTCCACCAATCGACACCCGCTCCGTGAAAACGGTGATGGGCACGAAATCGAACGGCAACCCGGAGAAGGCGCTGAACTTCCTGACGCCGCATCAGAAGTGGGGGATCCACTCTACTTATAGCGACAACCTGCTGATGCTGACCTTGTCCCGCGGTGGTCCGATTGTCTGGATGAGTGAAGCGGACGCCAAAGATCTGGGTATTGAAGATAACGACTGGATCGAAGTGTTCAACAGCAACGGCGCCCTGACGGCACGTGCGGTGGTGAGCCAGCGCGTACCGGCCGGGATGACCATGATGTACCACGCGCAGGAACGTATCGTGAACCTGCCGGGTTCAGAGATCACCGAGCAGCGCGGCGGTATTCACAACTCCGTGACCCGTATTACGCCGAAGCCGACCCACATGATCGGTGGCTATGCACAGCTGGCCTACGGCTTTAACTACTACGGTACGGTAGGTTCTAACCGCGATGAGTTCGTGGTGGTACGTAAGATGAAAAATATTAACTGGTTAGATGGCGAAGGTAATGACCAGGTACAGGAGAGCGTAAAATGAAAATTCGTTCACAAGTCGGCATGGTGCTGAATCTGGATAAATGCATCGGCTGTCATACCTGCTCAGTCACCTGTAAGAACGTCTGGACCAGCCGTGAAGGGATGGAATACGCCTGGTTCAACAACGTGGAAAGTAAGCCGGGTACCGGCTTCCCGACCGACTGGGAAAACCAGGAGAAGTGGAAGGGCGGCTGGATCCGTAAAATCAACGGTAAACTGCAGCCGCGCATGGGTAACCGTGCGATGCTGCTGGGTAAAATCTTCGCCAACCCGCATCTGCCGGGTATCGAAGATTATTACGAACCGTTTGACTACGACTACCAGAACCTGCATAACGCGCCGGAAAGTAAGCACCAGCCGATCGCCCGTCCTCGCTCGCTGATCACCGGCCAGCGCATGGACAAAATTACCAGCGGTCCAAACTGGGAAGAAATTCTGGGCGGCGAGTTCGAAAAGCGCGCCAAAGACCAGAACTTCGAGAACATGCAGAAGGCGATGTACGGCCAGTTTGAAAACACCTTCATGATGTACCTGCCGCGTCTGTGTGAGCACTGCCTCAACCCGGCGTGCGTGGCGACCTGCCCGAGCGGTGCCATCTACAAGCGTGAAGAAGATGGCATCGTGCTGATCGACCAGGACAAGTGCCGCGGCTGGCGTATGTGCATCACCGGCTGCCCGTACAAAAAAATCTACTTCAACTGGAAGAGCGGTAAGTCTGAGAAGTGCATCTTCTGCTACCCACGTATCGAAGCCGGTATGCCGACTGTCTGCTCTGAGAGCTGCGTAGGCCGTATTCGTTACCTCGGCGTGCTGCTGTATGACGCAGACGCGATTGAAAATGCCGCGAGCACCGAGAACGAGAAAGATCTGTACCAGCGTCAGCTGGACGTGTTCCTTGACCCGAACGATCCGAAAGTGATTGAGCAGGCGCTGAAAGACGGCATTCCGCAGAGCGTAATCGACGCGGCGCAGCAGTCTCCGGTATACAAAATGGCGATGGACTGGAAGCTGGCCCTGCCGCTGCACCCGGAATACCGCACGCTGCCGATGGTCTGGTACGTGCCGCCTCTGTCGCCGATTCAGTCAGCCGCGGATGCAGGCGAGCTGGGCAGCAACGGCATTCTGCCGGACGTGGAGAGCCTGCGTATCCCGGTTCAGTACCTGGCAAACCTGCTGACCGCAGGCGATACCCAGCCGGTACTGCTGGCGCTGAAACGTATGCTGGCGATGCGCCACTTCAAACGTGCGGAAACCGTGGACGGCGTGACCGACACCCGTGCGCTGGAAGAGGTCGGCCTGACCGAAGCGCAGGCGCAGGAGATGTACCGCTACCTGGCCATTGCCAACTACGAAGATCGTTTCGTGGTACCAAGCAGCCACCGTGAACTGGCCCGCGAAGCCTTCCCGGAGAAAAACGGTTGTGGCTTTAGCTTTGGCGACGGTTGCCACGGGTCTGACAGCAAATTCAACCTGTTCAACAGCCGCCGCATCGACGCCATGGATGTGACCAGCAAAACGGAGCCGCACCCATGATTGAACTCGTGATTGTTTCGCGTCTGCTGGAGTACCCGGATGCCGCGCTGGCGCAGCATCAGCAGGAACTCTTTGATGCGCTCGCGTCCTCTGAAAACCTGGATAAAGAAGATGCCCAGACACTGGGCATTTTCCTCCGCGACCTGTTAGCGCGCGATCTTCTCGATGCGCAGGCGGATTACAGTCAGCTGTTTGATCGCGGTCGCGCAACCTCGCTGCTGCTGTTTGAACACGTTCACGGTGAATCCCGCGATCGGGGGCAGGCGATGGTGGACCTGATGGCCCAGTACGAGCAGCACGGCCTGCAGCTCGACAGCCGCGAGCTGCCGGATCATCTGCCGCTGTACCTGGAGTATCTGGCGCAGTTGCCAAAAGTAGAAGCGCTGGGTGGTCTGCAGGACATCGCGCCGATTCTGGCGTTGCTCAGCGCCCGTCTTCAGCAGCGCGAGAGCCGCTATGCGGTGCTGTTTGGGGTGCTGGTGAAGCTGGCGAATGCCTCGGTCGACAGTGAAAAAGTGGCGGAGAAAATTGCGGACGAAGCCCGCGATGACACGCCACAGGCGCTGGATGCAGTCTGGGAAGAAGAGCAGGTGAAATTCTTTGCTGACCAGAGCTGCGGCGAATCTGAAATTTCGGCTCACCAGCGTCGTTTTGCCGGCGCGGTTGCCCCGCAATATTTGAATATCTCTAACGGAGGACGGCACTAATGCACTTCCTGAATATGTTCTTCTTTGACATTTACCCGTATATCGCGGGCACCGTGTTCCTGGTGGGAAGCTGGCTGCGTTATGACTATGGCCAGTACACCTGGCGTGCTGCCTCCAGCCAGATGCTGGATCGTAAAGGGATGCACGTTGCGTCTAACCTGTTCCACATCGGTATTCTGGGGATTTTTGCCGGTCACTTCCTGGGAATGCTGACGCCACACTGGATGTATGAAGCGTGGCTGCCCATCGAAGTGAAGCAGAAGATGGCGATGATCGCGGGTGGCGCTTGCGGCGTGATGACCCTGGTGGGTGGCCTGCTGCTGCTGAAACGCCGTCTGTTCAGTCCGCGCGTGCGGGCTACCACTACCACGGCGGATATCCTGATCCTCTCTCTGCTGATGGTACAGTGCGCACTGGGTCTGCTGACCATTCCATTCTCGGCGCAGCATATGGATGGTAGCGAGATGATGAAGCTGGTGGGATGGGCGCAGTCCGTAGTGACCTTCCACGGAGGCGCATCTGAACATCTGGATGGGGTGGCGTTTATCTTCCGCCTGCACCTGGTGTTGGGTATGACCCTGTTTGTGCTGTTCCCGTTCTCTCGTCTGGTGCACATCTGGAGCGCGCCGGTGGAGTACCTGACGCGCAAATACCAGATTGTGCGTGCCCGTCGCTAATTTGTCGTTTTGATACTAACCCCGCATTCGCGGGGTTTTTTTTCGCCCCAGCCCAGGTTATTGCCTGCCGCAGCAAACAGGATCAGCGCGCCGCCCGCCAGTTGGGTAATATCCAGCGAATGCCCGAAGACCACGTTATCGACAACGATGGCTACTACCGGATAGATAAAGGACAGTGAACCGGCAATGGGCGTCGGAAGTTTTTGGATGGCGCTATACAGCAGCTGATACATGATACCGGTATGGACAATGCCCAGCGTCAGTAAAATTGGCCACGGAAAATCAGCGGACAAGGCGGGCATACGGGCAAACGGCAGTAGCATTACTACGCCTGTCAGCACCTGAATAAAGGCTATATGCTGTGGCGCGATGGATTTCAGTTTGCGGGTAATAATCGCCGTCAACGCATAGAAGAACGCCGCACCCAGTGCCAGACCCATCCCGGCGAGCCAGGCTGAGCCATGGGAACCGGACAGTTCGCCTGAGAGCAAAATTATCACCCCGCCGAAGGCAAGAAACAGCCAGCCCCATTTGACCAGACTGACGCGTTCGCCTAATAACATACCCATCATCACCAGCATAAAGGGCTGAGTGTTATAGACCACAGTGGAAAGGCCAATCGAAATACGTTCATAGGCAGCAAACAGCAGCAGCCAGTTCACCACTAATGCTACCCCGCCGAGAATAGCCAGCAGCAGAGAGGTACGGGTGAGGGGACTAAAGGGTTTTTGGCTCATCCGAATGAAAATGAACAGTGCGATTGCGCCGATCAGACAGCGCCAGAAAACCACTTCTGACACTGGCAGTCCGGAGAGTAAAACAAACGCGCCAATCGAGCCGGAAATTAACATCGCCAGGCTCATTTGCCAGACGCCTTTATGTAAGTCACGCATCATTCACCCCCTGGTTGATGACGCTATTGTCGAAAATTGCTGTCGGGTTTTACAGGGTTGAGATAAGGTTAAATACGCGAATGGCTTTTTAAAATTAGGTGAAAATGATGGAATACCTTCTCGATGATATCGATCGGCAAATTTTGGCTTGTCTGGTCGAGGATGCGCGTATGTCGCTGAAGGTGCTCAGCGGTCGTGTTGGTCTGACTTCGCCCAGCACGGCAGAACGCCTGAAAAGGCTGGAAGAGCGTGGAGTGATTCAGGGTTACGGTGCCCGGGTGAATCTGGCGGCGTTAGGGTATACGCTGCAGGCGCTGGTGCGGGTTCGCCCGTTGCCTGGACTGTTACATAAAGTGGACAAATACATCCAGGCGATGCCGGAGTGCATTGAAAGCGACAAAGTGACCGGTGAAGACTGTTTTGTCATCCGGCTGGTGGTGCGGTCAATTGAGCAACTGGATGTGTTGCTTGACGGGCTGGCGGAGCATGCCCAGTGTAATACGTCGATTGTGAAGAGCTCACCGGTGAAGCGACGCTTGCCGCCGATGTAAACGTCTGTCGCCGGGTGGCGGCTACGCCTTACCCGGCCTACGAAAGTGTGCTCGGTTAGGTTTTGTTATGATTTTGAATTGATGGTGGTGGGGGAAGGATTACTCGGCGCGTTGCGCCCTGCGGCATGGAAGTAATGGTGGTGGGGGAAGGATTCGA
>NZ_JALW01000086.1:0-26226 GCF_000710795.1 Enterobacter sp. T1-1
TCCTCTTTCAGAGTCAACCCTGATTTTCAGGATTTTTTCTCTTCAACCGACCGGGTTGTTTGTGAAGTGATTCACATCCGCCGTGTCGATGGAGGCGCATTATAGGGATCCCATTTTTTAGCACAAGTATTTTTTAGATCTTTTTTTCTGACTGATGATTTTCCGCGCTTTTCGCTGAAATCCCGCCCGATCTGCTTAAATATTGACGTATTTTGCCTTGCCTCGATCCCAAAATATGATCAAAGTCTTCTGTATAGCGCTCATCTGTCGAGGTAGATATGTCTGCAGTACTACGTCCGTATAAAGATCTGTTTCCACAAAAAGGCGATCGCGTGATGATCGATGCCAGCAGTGTTGTCATTGGCGATGTCCGAATGGCCGATAATGTCAGCATCTGGCCGCTCGTTGCGATCAGGGGAGACGTTAACTATGTGGCAATTGGCGCACGTACTAATATTCAGGATGGCAGCGTGCTGCATGTCACCCATAAATCCTCATATAACCCGGACGGCAATCCACTTGTTATAGGAGAAGATGTTACCGTCGGCCATAAAGTCATGCTTCACGGCTGCACTATCGGAAACCGGGTGCTGGTTGGCATGGGATCGATCCTGCTGGATGGTGTCATCGTAGAGGATGATGTGATGATTGGTGCCGGAAGTCTTGTCCCTCAACATAAACGGCTCGAAAGCGGTTATCTCTATTTAGGCAGCCCGGTAAAGCAGATCCGCCCCTTAACAGAAGCGGAAAGAGAAGGTCTGAAATATTCAGCGAATAATTACGTGAAATGGAAAGATGAGTATCTGGATCAGGACAGCCAGACCCAGCCCTGCTCGTCTTCCTGCTGATCGCGGATCAAATCGCTGGCTTCTTCTTCAAGATCCCAGCGATTTTCGCAAAACACCTCTAATGGATTTGAGCCACCAAAGCGGCGCTTGAGCGTTTCACCGCTAATGGCACATGTCAGTTGCATCCCATGCACGAGCACCGGGAAACAGACCGCTTGCTTACTCTCATCCCACTGTTCTCTGTCGGGAAAGTGAATCGCCTGGTTCACGCCATAAGTTCCTGTTTCAGCTTTTCAATGACGGGTTCGACAGCAGGTAATACACCGTGCCAGAGCAAGACTGCATGCGCAGCCTGCCCCACCAGCATGCCCAGACCATCAGCCAGCTGTTTCGCGCCGTGTTGTTCACACCAGCTAAGGAAAGGAGTTTTCCCTTTCTGATAAAACATGTCGTAGCAATAGAGGTGGCTGTTTACCAAAGAGGACGGGATCGCCGGTACTTCCCCACCAATGCCGCTGGAAGTGGCATTAATGATAAGATCAAATTCATGGTGGATAAGATCATCAAGAGCCACCGCACTCACGCTGCCAGTATGCGCAAACAACGCCGCCAACGCTTCCGCCCGGGAAAAGGTGCGATTGGTAATGGTCACTGCACAATCCAGTGAAAGGAGCGGTAACAGTACGCCTCGCGATGCCCCACCAGCACCAATCAACAGAACCCGGAACCCGGGTTTGATAAATGAGAGTCTTTCCAGATCGCTAAGTAAGCCGATTCCGTCAGTGTTGTCACCCAGAAGGCGTCCATCCTCCAGCCGTTTAAGCGTATTCACGGCACCCGCAAGAGACGCGCGCTCAGTTAATTCATCCGCACGTTCAAAGGCTTCTTCTTTAAAAGGCACCGTCACATTGGCACCTTTACCACCCGCGTCAAAAAAAGCATTCAGGGTAGTAACAAAGGCATCAACAGGTGCCAGCACCCGGCCATAGGGATGATCAATCTGCAGTTGTTCAGCAAACTGCTGATGGATCTGCGGCGACTTGCTGTGTGCGATCGGATTACCAAAAACGGCATAGGTTTCCATCATATTACCCCTGGCGAAAACGTTCGCCGGTCAAGGCGTCGCGGATTTCCGACGGATTAAGGCGACCTCCGGTTTCACCGACGGCTACCGGGAAGTCATTCCCGAACTGCGCCAGCACCTCTTCGGTGCTCCGGCAAGGAGGCTGCCCGGTAAGGTTGGCACTGGTTGAGACCAGCGGTTTACCAAACGCCAGACATAGCTCTACCACCAGCGGATGATCGGTGACACGGACAGCGAGGGAATCGAAACGCCCTGTTAACCAGCGTGGCGTAGTTGGCTGCGCCGGGAAAACAAAGGTCACCGGCCCTGGCCACGCAGAGAAAACGGTATCCCGTTGCGCTGGCGTGAGCATGGAATCATCAATATAAGGTTTAAGCTGCTCATAATTAGCAGCGATCAAAATCAATCCTTTTTCGACAGGTCTCTGTTTTAGCGTAAGTAAGCGATTCACAGCTGTCTCGCTGTCAGGATCGCAACCGACCCCAAAGACAGCTTCTGTTGGATAGGCGATGACTTCTTCATTTTTCAGGACCTCCACTGCGTGCGCAATGGATCCTGTTGGCAGGTTATTATTCACTGATTTCATCCGCCGAAACCGGCTTTCCACATTGTTTACTGGCGCAAAAGCGTTTCATACCTTGCGCCGTTTTCTTCTCTATAAGTAACGGATAATCGCAATGAGGGCAGGTACCCGCTACCGGTTTGAAATTGATAACGAACTGGCATTCAGGATAACGATCGCAGGAATGGAAGGTTTTACCAAAACGAGAACGACGCTGTACCAGTTGTCCGCGCTGGCACTGGGGGCAGGCGATTGCCGTTTCATCTGGCTTATCAATTTGTTCCGTATGTTCACATTCAGGATAGCGACTGCAACCAATGAACATGCCAAAACGGCCCTGCCGTAACGCCAGTTCGCCTCCACACTTCGGGCAAAGCTGCCCCTCCAGAATTTTAACGATATGTCCGTCCGCCTGGCTTTTCAGGGGACGAACATAATCACATTCCGGATAGTGTGAACAACCGAGAAACGGACCGTGTTTCCCGGACCGAATGACAAGTTCAGCCCCGCACTGTGGGCAGGGCTCGTTTTTATGCACCGTGAACAGTGCTGATTTGGCCATAACAACTCTTGGTGCTGCACAATGAATTAGTGCAGCATACCTTCATTCACTTCAAAGAGTAATTCTTCCATTTGCTGATAGGCATTTTCACAGCCTGGAATATTAAACAGAACCATCAGGATCACCCACTTGAGGTCATCCAGTTCGAACTCTGCCGTATCCAGCGCCATAACGCGCTCTATCACCATTTCTCTTGTTTCGAGGTTTAGCACCTGAATCTGCTCAAGGAATAAGATGAATCCCCGGCAGCTGGCGTCCAGCCTTTCACACTCTTCAGCGGTATAAATGCGCACAGACAATGGGTCAGAAGCAAGCTGCATCGGTTCGGCAAGGCCTTCCTGATAATCAGCCAGTTTTTCCAGCCACATCAACGCATTAAAAATATCTTCCCGTTCAAACCCCGCATCGGTAAGATCCTGTGTCAATTTGTCCTGATCCACTCGCATTTCTGCTTCGTTATGGATGTAAGTCTCAAACAAATACATCAGTACGTCGAACATGGCTTGCCCTCCTCAATCGGACATAGCCGCCGGGTACAGCTGCGATCCACCCTGCTAACTCCAGTTCGAGTAGCTGTGCTACCGTTACTGGCACAGGTTGGCCGGCACGTTCAGCGACAACGTCAACAGGTGTTACCTCATCTCCTACGTTAGCCAGGAGGCTGGGAAATGGCAATGCCACCTTATCCTGATCTGATGAAAAATGTCGCTTTTCGGGTTCATCTGTTAACCAGTGCAAGCCATATTGCAAATTTTCAAGGATGTCCTCGACGCTCGTCACAGGCGTTGCCCCCTGCTTGATGAGCCAGTGGGGGCCCTCACACCCCGGGTTACCTATCGGGCCAGGTAAGGCAAAGACTTCTCGCCCCTGTTCTAGCGCATACCGTGCCGTAACGAGTGAGCCGCTTCTTAAAGCGGCCTCCACCACCAGCACGCCCAGACTCAGACCGCTGATGATTCGGTTACGACGTGGAAAATTTGCCGGCCAGGGCGGCGCTGACAGCGGGAACTCCGACACAATAGCCCCCTCTGATTCGATAAGCCGTGCAGCCAGAGCCTGATGCCGACGGGGATAAATGCTAAAAAGCCCGTTTCCCAGCACCGCGACACTTCGCCCTTTTACAGACAGCGCGGCGTGATGAGCGACGCCGTCAATACCGCAGGCCAGCCCACTGGTGATTGTGAAACCACTTTGTGAAAGTTGTTCGCACAGGATTTTCCCCCATCGCTCACCGTACCAGGATGGCGCGCGGCTACCCACAACCGCCAGTTGAACGGTGTTTAGGGCTTCAGGATTGCCTTTAATAAACAATGCGCCGGGGTAGTCAGGGATCGTGCGAAGTAAAGGGGGATAACGAGGATCATCCGCCGTCAGCAGATGATTCTCCGGCTGTTCAAGCCACGCCAGATTTCGTTCCAGTTCATTTTCATCAAGCGCAAAGAACTGTTGAGCCTGTTTTGTTGACAGCCCGGCATCTCTGACAACGGCATCATCAATCCTTGTCTGCATAAGTAGTCGCGCTGCCGCTGCGAGCATCTGATCACCACACAGAGAACCTGTGTGGATTAGCCGTAACCATATCTCCGTGGACGTCATCCTATTCCCTGCCATAAGCAGCCTCTGCAATCATTGCGATTGGTCACGGATGCTGTCAATCGATGGGGGATTTGTCTAGAATAGAGATAGTATTCTTATCAACTCCTGAACACGACTCTGGAAATTTATGGCAGTTTTGCAAGTGTTACATATTCCGGACGAGCGCCTTCGCATCGTCGCTGAACCGGTCAAAGAAGTGAATGCAGAAATTCAGCGTATCGTTGATGATATGTTCGATACCATGTACGCCGAAGAAGGCATTGGCCTTGCGGCAACTCAGGTGGACATTCACAAGCGTATTATCGTGATCGACGTTTCTGAGAATCGCGATGGCCGTCTGGTGCTGATCAACCCTGAGCTGTTGGAAAAGAGCGGTGAAACAGGTATTGAGGAAGGTTGTCTGTCCATTCCTGAACAGCGTGCTTTAGTTCCACGTGCCGAAAAAGTGAAAATTCGCGCCCTGGATCGTGAAGGCAACCCGTTCGAACTGGAAGCAGACGATCTGCTGGCGATTTGTATTCAGCATGAGATGGATCACCTGGTCGGTAAATTGTTTATCGATTACCTCTCACCACTGAAGCAGCAGCGTATTCGTCAGAAAGTAGAAAAACTGGATCGTTTGCGCTCCCGCGCATAACATCCCCCCGGATACAAGGATCATCGTGTCTAAAACACTACGTATTATCTTCGCGGGTACCCCTGATTTTGCAGCGCGTCATCTTGACGCGCTGTTATCTTCTGGCCACCAGGTTGTTGGCGTGTTTACCCAACCGGATCGCCCGGCAGGCCGTGGTAAAAAGCTCATGCCCAGCCCGGTGAAAGTGCTGGCAGAAGAACATAGGTTACCCGTTTACCAGCCCGCATCCTTACGACCTCAGGAAAATCAGCAACTTGTTGCCGATCTCAATGCTGATGTCATGGTGGTGGTGGCTTACGGCTTAATTCTGCCAAAAGCCGTGCTTGATATGCCTCGTTTGGGGTGTGTCAACGTACATGGTTCGTTGCTTCCACGCTGGCGTGGCGCGGCACCGATCCAACGCTCGTTGTGGGCGGGTGATGCTGAAACTGGCGTCACCATCATGAAGATGGATGTAGGTTTAGACACCGGCGACATGCTGTATAAACTGGCCTGTCCAATTACCGCCGACGACACCAGTGCCACGCTGTATGACAAACTGGCGGACCTGGGTCCACAAGGACTCATCAAAACCTTGCAGCAGCTTGCTGATAATACGGCTACCCCTGAAGTTCAGGATGAGACTCTGGTGACCTACGCCGAAAAACTCAGCAAAGAAGAGGCGCGGGTCGACTGGTCCCTCTCCGCCGCACAGCTTGAGCGTTGCATTCGCGCCTTTAATCCGTGGCCAATGAGCTGGATGGTGATCGATGAGCAACCTGTTAAAGTCTGGAAAGCATCCGTCATTGAAGGTAATACGTCTGCTGAGCCGGGTACAATTATCGAAGCCAGCAAAAATGGTATCCAGGTGGCAACCTCGGAAGGGATCCTGAATCTGGAATCACTGCAGCCCGCGGGTAAAAAGGCAATGAGTGCTCAGGATCTGTTAAATTCCCGTCGCGAATGGTTTATCCCTGGCTCTCGCCTTGCCTGAGCAAATTTATTCTTAAGGCCCGGTGTTTCCGGGCATTTTTATTTTTACGGTTATGAAAAAACAAAATCTACGCAGTCTGGCGGCACAGGCCGTTGAGCAGGTTGTCGAGCAGGGTCAATCACTGAGTAATGTCCTACCTCCACTGCAGCAAAAAGTGTCCGACAAAGACAAAGCTCTGATTCAGGAGCTCTGTTTTGGCGTCCTGCGCACCCTTTCTCAGCTTGAATGGCTGATTAATAAGCTGATGTCGCGCCCAATGACCGGTAAGCAGCGTACCGTCCATTATTTGATTATGGTTGGCTTCTATCAGCTTCTTCATACCCGCATCCCACCTCATGCTGCGTTGGCTGAGACGGTAGAAGGTGCTGTCGCGATTAAACGTCCCCAGCTCAAAGGGCTGATCAACGGCGTACTGCGTCAGTTCCAGCGTCAACAGGAAGAACTTCTGGCAGAATTTGCAAAAAGTGAAACCCGTTTCCTTCATCCTGACTGGCTTCTGAATCGCCTCAAAAAAGCGTATCCGCAGCGGTGGCAGGATATTGCTGACGCAAATAATCAACGTCCGCCGATGTGGTTACGCGTTAACCGTAATCATCATACCCGCGATGCATGGCTGGCCTTGCTGGAAGAAGCCGGAATGAGTGGATTCGCGCATGATGCTTATCCTGATGCCGTGCGTTTAGCCTCCCCTGTGCCGGTGCATGCCTTACCCGGATTCGATGAAGGCTGGGTAACCGTTCAGGATGCCTCTGCTCAGGGCTGTATGACATGGCTCGAACCCAAAAATGGCGAACAGATCCTCGACCTGTGTGCCGCGCCTGGGGGCAAAACAACGCATATTCTGGAAGTCGCACCGCAGGCCAGCGTAATGGCTGTGGATATTGATGAGCAGCGACTTTCGCGTGTCTACGACAACCTTAAGCGTTTAGGTATGAAGGCGCAGGTCAAGCAAGGCGACGGACGTAAGCCCGCAGAATGGTGCGGCGAGACTCAATTCGACCGCATTTTGCTGGACGCTCCCTGCTCGGCAACCGGCGTTATTCGTCGTCACCCGGACATTAAGTGGCTGCGTCGCGACCGTGATATAAAGGAACTTGCGCAGCTGCAATCCGAGATCCTTGACGCTATCTGGCCACACCTGAAGCCTGGCGGAACGCTGGTCTATGCCACCTGTTCCATTCTTCCGGAGGAGAATAGCCAGCAAATTTCAGCCTTCCTTAAACGCACTCCTGGCGCTACGCTGCGCGATACGGGGACACCGGAGCACCCGGGCCAGCAGAACCTGCCCGGCGCTGAAGAGGGTGATGGCTTCTTTTACGCTAAGCTAATCAAAGAGTGATGTTGAGAACAGGTCACGAGATATGAAGATTATCATTCTGGGCGCAGGACAGGTCGGCGGGACGCTGGCGGAAAACCTTGTAGGTGAAAACAACGACATTACGATCGTCGATACCAACGGCGATCGACTGCGCGTTCTGCAGGATAAATTTGACCTTCGCGTTGTGCAGGGGCACGGTTCGCATCCACGTGTCCTCCGTGAAGCCGGTGCTGACGATGCCGATATGTTAGTGGCCGTGACCAGCTCGGATGAGACCAATATGGTCGCTTGTCAGGTGGCCTATTCGCTCTTCAACACGCCTAACCGAATCGCCCGTATCCGCTCCCCGGATTATGTCCGCGATGCGGAAAAACTCTTTAACTCAGAAGCGGTACCAATCGACCACCTTATCGCACCAGAACAACTGGTTATCGATAATATTTATCGCCTGATCGAATATCCCGGCGCACTGCAGGTCGTGAACTTTGCAGAAGGGAAAGTGAGTCTGGCCGTTGTTAAGGCCTATTATGGCGGTCCGTTGATCGGAAACGCGCTGTCTACGATGCGCGAACATATGCCGCATATCGATACCCGCGTCGCAGCCATTTTCCGTCACGACAGACCGATTCGACCTCAGGGCTCGACCATTGTCGAAGCAGGAGATGAAGTTTTCTTCATTGCTGCCTCTCAACATATTCGTGCCGTTATGAGTGAACTTCAGCGCCTCGAAAAGCCCTATAAACGCATCATGCTGGTCGGCGGGGGTAATATCGGCGCAGGTCTCGCTCGCCGTCTGGAAAAAGACTATAGCGTGAAGTTGATCGAGCGCGATCAACAGCGCGCCTCTGAACTTGCTGAAAAACTACAAAACACGATCGTGTTTTATGGCGATGCATCAGATCAGGAATTACTGGCAGAAGAGCATATCGATCAAGTTGATCTGTTTATTGCCGTCACCAACGACGATGAAGCAAATATTATGTCCGCCATGCTCGCCAAGCGCATGGGAGCAAAAAAGGTCATGGTACTTATTCAGCGTCGTGCCTATGTTGACCTGGTGCAGGGGAGCGTAATTGATATTGCGATTTCGCCGCAGCAGGCAACGATTTCCGCGCTGTTGAGCCACGTTCGTAAAGCAGATATCGTTGGTGTGTCCTCACTTCGTCGCGGCGTCGCTGAAGCTATTGAAGCTGTCGCTCACGGTGATGAAACCACATCGCGCGTGGTGGGACGCGCCATCGATGAAATTAAGCTACCACCCGGCACAATTATCGGCGCTGTAGTACGCGGGAATGATGTCATGATTGCCAATGATAATTTGCGTATTGAACAAGGCGATCACGTTATTATGTTCCTGACCGATAAAAAATTTATTACCGACGTCGAACGTTTATTCCAGCCAAGCCCATTCTTCCTGTAATGATTCAGGTGCTCGCGATAGAGCACCTGAATATTATCCTTCTGATTCCTGTGCCTTTTATTTTCATAACGTTTATTTATCCCCAATGGCAATTAGCTAATCATTTGTTAAACTTATAGTCGTCAGCTGGCACAAGGAGAACATAATGAGTTTTGTTAAAGAATTTCGCGAATTTGCGATGCGCGGAAATGTGGTGGATTTGGCAGTGGGTGTCATTATTGGTGCAGCGTTCGGCAAGATCGTTTCATCTTTAGTGGCTGATATCATCATGCCACCTTTAGGGCTATTAATTGGGGGCATTGATTTCAAACAATTCGCCTTCACGCTTCGGGAAGCACAGGGGGATATCCCGGCAGTGGTGATGCACTATGGCGTGTTTATTCAGAACGTATTTGATTTCGTGATCGTCGCGTTTGCCATTTTTATGGCCATCAAGCTTATCAACAAGCTCAACCGTAAAAAAGAAGAGCCTGCTGCGGCGCCCGCGCCTACGAAAGAAGAAGTATTACTGACTGAAATTCGCGATCTGTTAAAAGAGCAGAATAACCGCGTTTAACAGCTAAAAGCAGGAAGGCCAGTGGTAAATAAGCGATTCGCTTGCTTGCCACTGGCCTCCCAGTTACCCCGTTTTGCATGTTTGTTTTTACGCAGATAACTTCCCTTCCCTTTTTTGTTCTTTTCAACTCGCTGTCGAAAAAGCGGGTCGTGAAGCAAAGCCTCAATGGCATTATCTTTAATTTGTCCCTTCGTATGTTGATAGTGACTCATAATTTCTCCTGAGCATGATTAATGTCGAGGGGAGTCTAGACCCGGACTGATAAAAAATCAACAACCCCGGGTTTCTCCACTTGCCCCTTGTTCAAGGGCCTCCAGAATAGAACAATAGACACTGCTGTGAGCCGTACCACAGCATGCATCATTCAACCTTTGCAGAGAGCGCTGCATGGTTTGCAGTTCCTGAATACGCGCTTCAACTTCATCCAGCCTGGCCTGGACAATGCTTTTCGATTCCTGGCAGGTGTGATGTGCCGGATCGATACGGATCGACAATAACTCACGGATCGAATCCAGCGTGAATCCCAGTTGGCGTGCATAACGAATAAACCGCAGCCGTTGCAGATCGTTGTCGGTATAGAGCCGGAACCCACCTTCGGTTCGCACCTCGTGATCAATCATCTGCTGTTTTTCATAGTAACGGATGGTATCCGGCGTCACGTTAGCAAGCTTTGCAAGTTCACCGATACGATACATGGCTATTCCTCGTTTATTTTCTGCATCAGTCTTTCACTATACTCGCCATGCAGAAAATCAGTCGCAATTCCTGCTTGTCGTAGCTTGAGTTCAACCAGAGCCAACCGCCGGCTTAGTTCTCCATACCGGGGATCGTCTTTCCGTATCCCTTTTAGCAGATCAGTAAGCTCAATCGCCTCTTTGCGCTGTTCAAGCTCGGGAGGCAGACACCCCGCATTTTTCAGTAAGCGATATCCAGCCCGTAGCTCGGGGGGTATATGCGAATCATCTTCCAGTACTAGCGGTTCACCGCTACCGGACAGGTTATCGAATTCGCCTTTAGTTTGGGCATCGCGAATATGGCGTTCTGCCCACTGGTCGAGCAACCACATCATAAACTCCAGGGGATGAACAAAATTAATACAGATATTGTAGAGAAGTGGGGATAGTGCGGATATAAAAAAACCCGCCGGAGCGGGTTTTTTTACGTTACTGCAGATTACTCTGCAGCAGCTTCTGCTTTCGACTCAGAACGATCAACCAGCTCGATGTAAGCCATCGGAGCGTTGTCGCCTGCGCGGAAGCCACACTTCAGAATGCGAGTGTAACCACCGGCACGGCTCGCGAAACGCGGGCCCAGCTCGTTAAACAGTTTTGCCACGATCTCGTTATCACGAGTACGGGCGAATGCCAGACGACGATTAGCAACGCTGTCAGTCTTGGCAAGAGTAATCAGCGGCTCAACTACACGACGCAGCTCTTTCGCTTTAGGCAGGGTCGTCTTGATGATTTCATGACGAACCAGTGAACCTGCCATGTTGCGGAACATAGCCTGGCGATGGCTGCTGTTGCGGTTCAGTTGACGACCACTCTTACGATGGCGCATGACCTTATCCTTCTCAGTAAAACCTTAACCTGTGATCCGGTTACTCGTCAGCAATGCTTGCTGGTGGCCAGTTTTCCAGGCGCATGCCCAGAGACAGACCACGTGAAGCCAGCACGTCTTTAATCTCAGTAAGAGATTTTTTACCCAGGTTCGGCGTTTTCAGCAACTCAACCTCGGTACGCTGTACCAGATCACCGATATAGTGGATAGCTTCTGCCTTGAGGCAGTTAGCAGAGCGGACAGTCAATTCGAGATCGTCAACAGGGCGCAGCAGGATCGGATCGAATTCTGGTTTCTCTTCTTTCACTTCCGGCTGACGTACATCACGTAAGTCAACGAAAGCTTCCAGTTGTTCTGCCAGGATGGTTGCCGCACGACGAATCGCCTCTTCAGGATCGATTGTGCCATTGGTTTCCATTTCGATGACCAGCTTGTCCAGGTCGGTACGCTGTTCTACACGCGCTGCTTCAACATTGTAGGCAATACGCTCTACAGGGCTGTAGCATGCGTCGACCAGCAGACGGCCGATTGGGCGCTCATCTTCTTCCGAATGAATTCGGGCAGAAGCCGGCACATAACCACGACCGCGCTGAACTTTGATACGCATGCTAATAGCTGCGTTCTCATCGGTCAGGTGGCAGATCACGTGCTGCGGCTTGACGATTTCAACATCACCGTCGTGGGTGATGTCGGCTGCAGTCACAGGGCCAATGCCAGATTTATTCAGAGTAAGAATAACTTCATCTTTACCCTGAACTCTCACCGCCAGCCCTTTCAGGTTGAGCAGGATTTCAAGGATATCTTCCTGAACGCCTTCTTTGGTGCTGTACTCATGAAGTACACCATCAATCTCAACCTCGGTCACCGCGCAACCCGGCATCGATGAGAGCAGAATACGGCGCAGTGCGTTACCCAGAGTATGGCCAAAGCCACGCTCTAAAGGCTCAAGGGTCACCTTGGCGTGCGTCGAACTCACTTGCTCGATATCTACCAGGCGCGGTTTTAGAAACTCTGTCACAGAACCCTGCATTGTGTCCTCTCTTTGGTACTAAGCTTTACTTGGAGTAAAGCTCGACGATCAGGTGTTCGTTAATGTCCGCAGACAGATCAGAACGTTCTGGCTGACGCTTGAACGTACCTTCCATCTTGCCAGCATCAACTTCCAGCCAGGTTGGCTTTTCACGCTGCTCAGCCAGCTCCAGAGCGGCTTTCACGCGAGATTGCTTTTTCGCTTTCTCACGAATGCTAACAACGTCATTCGCTTTAACCTGATAAGAAGCGATGTTAACAACACGACCGTTTACCATGATTGCTTTGTGGCTAACCAGCTGGCGTGATTCAGCACGAGTAGCGCCGAAGCCCATACGGTATACAACGTTGTCCAGACGACCTTCCAGCAGAGCCAGCAGGTTTTCACCTGTGTTGCCTTTCAGACGTGCTGCTTCTTTATAGTAGTTACGGAACTGACGCTCCAGCACACCGTAGATACGGCGAACTTTTTGCTTTTCACGCAACTGCACACCATAGTCAGACAGACGCGGTTTACGCGCACCGTGCTGGCCAGGAGCTTGTTCAATTTTACACTTGGTATCGATCGCGCGAACGCCAGACTTAAGGAATAAGTCGGTGCCCTCACGACGGCTCAGCTTGAGCTTAGGACCCAAATATCTTGCCATTTTCTATCTCCAACTAACCTAAAAAACGAGCGTTATACGCGACGTTTTTTCGGCGGACGACAACCGTTATGAGGGATCGGAGTCACATCAGTAATATTAGTGATGCGGAAACCAGCGGCGTTCAGAGCGCGAACAGTAGATTCACGACCCGGACCCGGACCTTTAACCATAACTTCCAGATTCTTGATGCCGTATTCTTTTACGGCTTCTGCGCAACGCTCTGCTGCAACCTGAGCTGCAAACGGAGTGGATTTGCGAGAACCACGGAAACCGGAACCACCGGCTGTTGCCCAACCCAATGCGTTACCCTGACGATCAGTAATAGTAACGATGGTGTTGTTGAAAGAAGCATGGATATGAGCCACGCCGTCAGAGACTTGTTTTCTTACACGTTTACGTGCACGAATTGGTGCCTTTGCCATTATTCAATCACCCCGATTATTTCTTGATCGGTTTGCGCGGACCCTTACGGGTACGTGCGTTGGTCTTAGTACGCTGACCGCGCACTGGCAGACCACGACGATGACGCAAACCGCGATAGCAACCAAGATCCATCAGGCGCTTGATGCTCATGCTGATTTCACGGCGCAGATCACCTTCAACGACAAATTTGGCAACTTCGTCACGCAGCGTGTCGATTTGTCCTTCAGACAGCTCACTGATCTTAACATCTTCAGCGATACCCGCAGCAGCCAGGATGGCTTTAGAACGGGTCTTGCCGATGCCGTAGATCGAAGTTAATGCGATCACAGCATGTTTCTGATCAGGAATGTTAATGCCTGCTATACGGGCCACTATGCACTCCTACTATTTAATATGTACGCACCATGCTGAAAAGCCCGTTTTCAGGATACTCAAATGGAAACGTACAGACATACAAAAGATTGGCTGGCTAATCTAGCCAGCTCAACCCAACTTTGCAAGAAAAATATGCGAAATAATCAGCCTTGGCGCTGTTTATGCTTCGGCTCGGCACTGCAAATCACACGGATGACACCATCACGCTTAACGATTTTGCAGTTACGGCATAATTTCTTGACGGAAGCACGAACTTTCATTTTTACTCTCCGTAACTTCTCAGGCGACCAATTAGCGGCCGTAGCCTTTCAGGTTCGCCTTCTTCAATGCAGACTCATACTGACTGGACATCATCAGAGTTTGCACTTGAGCCATAAAGTCCATAATCACGACAACAACGATAAGCAGTGAGGTCCCACCGAAGTAGAACGGTACTTTCATTGCATCACGCATGAACTCCGGGATCAGGCAGATAAAAGTAATATAAAGCGCACCAACCAAAGTCAGGCGAGTCATTACTTTATCGATATACTTCGCCGTTTGCTCTCCCGGACGAATTCCTGGTACAAATGCACCGGACTTCTTCAGGTTATCTGCTGTTTCACGCGGGTTGAAGACCAACGCCGTGTAGAAGAAACAGAAGAAGATGATCGCAGACGCATAGAGTAACACATAAAGTGGTTGCCCAGGCTGCAAATACAGCGAAATTGTTGTCAGCCAGTTCCAACCAGTACCGCCCCCGAACCATGACGCGATGGTTGCCGGGAACAGAATAATACTGGAAGCGAAGATCGCCGGGATTACCCCTGCCATATTCACTTTCAGCGGCAAATGTGTGCTCTGTGCAGCATAGACACGACGACCCTGCTGACGTTTCGCGTAGTTCACCACAATGCGGCGTTGACCACGTTCAACGAAGACAACAAAGAACGTCACTGCAAATACTAATACTGCAACCAACAGCAACAGGAGGAAGTGCAGGTCGCCTTGACGCGCTTGCTCGATAGTATGGGCGATGGCTGGCGGGAGACCCGCAACAATACCGGCGAAGATAATGATTGAGATACCGTTACCGATACCACGTTCAGTGATCTGTTCGCCGAGCCACATCAGGAACATTGTCCCTGTGACCAGACTAACAACAGCGGTGAAATAGAATGCAAAGCCTGGGTTTAAGACCAGGCCCTGCATACCAGGCATATTCGGAAGACCGGTAGCAATACCGATCGACTGGAATATTGCCAGCACCAGAGTACCGTAGCGGGTGTACTGACTAATCTTACGACGTCCAGACTCCCCTTCTTTCTTCAGTTCTGCCAGGGCCGGATGAACGACCGTCAGCAGTTGGATAATAATGGATGCCGAAATATACGGCATAATACCCAGCGCGAAGATAGAAGCACGGCTGAGAGCACCACCAGAGAACATGTTAAACATTTCAATGATGGTGCCTCGCTGTTGCTCAAGCAGTTTGGCAAGTACAGCGGCATCGATACCAGGGATCGGAATAAAAGAGCCAATACGGAACACAATCAGCGCGCCGATTACAAACAGCAGTCTGCGTTTCAGCTCACCAAATCCACCTTTGGCACTTTGAAAATCTAATCCCGGTTGCTTAGCCATCTGCTACTTATTCCTCAATTTTACCGCCAGCAGCTTCGATAGCAGCACGAGCACCTTTAGTAACACGCAGGCCACGAACAGTTACCGGAGTAGAAACTTCACCAGCCAGGATCACTTTCGCGAACTCGATCTGGATACCGATAATGTTAGCTGCTTTCAGTGTGTTCAGGTCTACAACGCCGCCTTCAACTTTCGCCAGGTCAGACAGACGGACTTCCGCTGTGATCGCTGCTTTGCGAGAAGTGAAGCCGAACTTCGGCAGACGACGGTACAGTGGCATCTGGCCACCCTCGAAACCGCGACGTACGCCACCGCCAGAACGAGAGTTCTGACCTTTGTGACCACGACCACCGGTTTTGCCGAGGCCAGAACCGATACCACGACCCAGGCGTTTACCCGCCTTTTTAGAGCCTTCGGCCGGAGACAGAGTATTTAAACGCATCTCTTACTCCTCAACTTTAACCATGAAGTAAACCGCGTTGACCATACCGCGAACAGCAGGAGTATCCTCGCGCTCAACGGTATGACCAATACGACGCAGACCCAGGCCAAGCAGCGTTGCCTTGTGTTTCGGCAGACGACCGATTGCACTGCGGGTTTGAGTGATTTTAATAGTCTTTGCCATGGTCAATTACCCCAGAATTTCTTCAACGGATTTACCACGCTTGGCAGCGACCATTTCTGGAGAATTCATATTTTCCAAGCCATCAATAGTTGCACGAACCACGTTGATCGGGTTGGTGGAACCGTATGCTTTAGCCAGAACGTTATGAACCCCAGCAACTTCCAGAACGGCGCGCATTGCACCACCGGCGATGATACCGGTACCTTCTGAAGCTGGCTGCATGAATACACGAGAACCCGTGTGAACACCTTTAACTGGGTGCTGCAGGGTGCCGTTGTTCAGCGCGACGTTAATCATATTGCGACGGGCTTTTTCCATCGCTTTCTGGATCGCTGCTGGAACTTCACGCGCTTTACCGTAACCAAAACCAACGCGACCGTTACCATCGCCAACTACAGTCAGAGCTGTGAAGGAGAAAATACGACCACCTTTAACGGTTTTAGATACGCGGTTTACCGCGATCAGCTTTTCCTGCAGTTCGCCAGCTTGTTTTTCGATGTGAGCCATCTTACACCTCTACCTTAGAACTGAAGGCCAGCTTCACGGGCAGCATCTGCCAGTGCCTGGACACGACCATGATATTGGAACCCGGAACGGTCAAAGGATACATTGCTGATGCCTTTTTCCAGAGCGCGTTCAGCAACAGCTTTACCTACAGCTGCAGCAGCGTCTTTGTTACCGGTGTACTTCAATTGTTCTGCGATAGCTTTTTCTACAGTAGAAGCAGCTACCAGAACTTCAGAACCGTTCGGTGCAATTACCTGTGCGTAAATGTGACGCGGGGTACGATGTACCACCAGGCGAGTTGCACCCAGCTCTTTGAGCTTGCGGCGTGCGCGGGTCGCACGACGGATACGAGCAGATTTCTTATCCATAGTGTTACCTTACTTCTTCTTAGCCTCTTTGGTACGCACGACTTCGTCGGCGTAACGAACACCCTTGCCTTTATAAGGCTCAGGACGACGGTAGGCGCGCAGATCTGCTGCAACCTGGCCAATCAGCTGTTTATCAGCGCCTTTCAGCACGATCTCAGTCTGAGTTGGACATTCTGCAGTGATACCGGCCGGCAGCGGATGCTCAACAGGGTGAGAGAAGCCCAGAGACAGGCCTACTGCATTCCCTTTGATCGCTGCACGATAACCTACACCAACCAGCTGCAGCTTCTTAGTGAAGCCTTCGGTAACACCGATAACCATTGAGTTCAGCAGGGCACGCGCGGTACCAGCCTGAGCCCAGCCGTCTGCGTAACCATCACGCGGACCGAAGGTCAGAGCATTATCTGCATGTTTAACTTCAACAGCATCGTTGAGAGTACGAGTCAGCTCGCCGTTTTTACCTTTGATCGTAATAACCTGACCGTTGATTTTTACATCAACGCCGGCAGGAACAACGACCGGTGCTTTAGCAACACGAGACATTTTTTCCTCCGATTAGGCTACGTAGCAGATAATTTCGCCGCCAAGACCAGCCTGGCGCGCTGCACGATCAGTCATAACACCTTTAGAGGTAGAAACAACTGCGATACCCAGACCGGCCATAACTTTTGGCAGCTCATCTTTTTTCTTATAGATGCGCAGACCTGGGCGGCTGACACGCTGAATGCTTTCTACAACAGCTTTACCCTGGAAGTACTTAAGAGTCACTTCCAGTTCCGGCTTGGTGTCGCCTTCAACTTTAAAATCTTCAATAAAACCTTCGTCCTTCAGCACGTTGGCGATTGCCACTTTCAGCTTGGAGGAAGGCATGGTGACCGCAGCTTTATTCGCGGCCTGACCGTTACGGATACGGGTCAGCATATCCGCGATCGGATCTTGCATGCTCATCTGTCTTTACTCCCGTGATTCAATTGGTGACAATTACCAGCTAGCCTTTTTCAAGCCTGGCACTTCACCGCGCATGGCGGCTTCACGCAGCTTAATACGGCTCAACCCGAACTTGCCCACATAACCATGTGGACGACCTGTTTGACGGCAGCGGTTACGCTGACGAGACGGGCTGGAATCACGCGGCAGAGTTTGCAGCTTGAGAACTGCGTTCCAACGATCTTCGTCGGAAGCGTTCACATCAGAGATGATCGCTTTCAGTTCAGCGCGTTTAGCGAAGAATTTATCAGCTAAAGCTACGCGTTTTACTTCGCGTGCTTTCATTGATTGCTTAGCCATTCAGTAACCCTACCTTACTTGCGGAACGGGAAGTCAAAGGCAGCCAGCAGAGCACGGCCTTCTTCGTCAGATTTCGCAGTAGTGGTAATGGTAATATCCAAACCACGCACGCGGTCGACTTTATCGTAGTCGATTTCTGGGAAGATGATCTGCTCACGGACACCCATGCTGTAGTTACCACGACCGTCGAATGACTTAGCGGACAGGCCACGGAAGTCACGGATACG
The DNA here is from genome assembly GCF_000710795.1 of Enterobacter sp. T1-1. Lineage (NCBI taxonomy): Bacteria > Pseudomonadati > Pseudomonadota > Gammaproteobacteria > Enterobacterales > Enterobacteriaceae > Enterobacter > Enterobacter sp. T1-1. The sequence goes on from NZ_JALW01000086.1 coordinate 18,168, forward strand.
AGGTACAGCAATAGTGATCAGGCGCTCAAAGAACTCCCACATGCGTTCGCCACGCAGAGTTACTTTACAGCCGATCGGATAGCCCTGACGGATTTTGAAGCCTGCAACTGATTTGCGTGCTTTGGTGATCAGCGGTTTTTGACCGGAGATTGCTGTCAGGTCAGCTGCTGCGTTATCCAGCAGTTTCTTGTCAGCGATCGCTTCACCAACACCCATGTTCAGGGTGATCTTCTCGACCCGAGGGACTTGCATGACAGAATTGTAGTTAAACTCAGTCATGAGTTTCTTAACTACTTCGTCTTTGTAGTAATCATGCAGTTTCGCCATCGTACTACTCCAAATTACTTGATAGTTTCGCTGTTAGACTTGAAGAAACGGACTTTTTTGCCGTCTTCGAATCTAAAGCCTACACGGTCAGCCTTGCCGGTTGCCGCATTGAAGATTGCAACGTTAGAAACCTGAATAGCAGCTTCTTTTTCAACGATGCCGCCTGGTTGGTTCAGAGCCGGAACCGGCTTCTGATGTTTCTTAACCAGGTTGATACCTTCAACAATGACCTTGCCGGAAGACAGGACATTTTTTACTTTACCGCGTTTACCTTTATCTTTACCGGTTAACACGATAACTTCGTCATCACGACGGATTTTCGCTGCCATGATTCGCTCCTTAGAGTACTTCTGGTGCCAGAGAGATAATTTTCATGAACTTCTCAGTACGAAGTTCACGAGTTACCGGCCCAAAGATACGCGTGCCGATTGGCTGCTCGCTGTTATTGTTCAAAATAACGCATGCATTACCATCGAAGCGAATGACAGAACCGTCAGGGCGACGAACACCCTTCTTGGTGCGCACCACTACCGCTTTCAGCACATCACCTTTTTTGACCTTACCACGTGGAATTGCTTCTTTGATGGTGATCTTGATGATGTCGCCTACGCCTGCGTAGCGACGGTGCGAGCCACCCAGAACCTTGATACACATTACGCGACGTGCACCGGAGTTGTCGGCGACGTTCAGCATAGTCTGTTCTTGGATCATTTTAGTGCTCCGCTAATGTCAACTACTACCTGAGACTCTAAAATCAGAGCCGTTAAAAAGCCCCATATCGAGGGCGCGGCATTATAACACCGCTTCTGCAATATGGGTAGAAAAAATAAACGGCTCATCGCTGAGCCGTTTATTCGTATCGAGAACGGGTACTGTATTACAGAACCGCTTTCTCTACAACGCGAACCAGCGTCCAGGACTTAGTCTTGGACAGTGGACGGCATTCACGGATTTCAACCTTGTCGCCGATACCACATTCGTTGTTCTCGTCATGTACGTGCAGTTTGGTCGTACGCTTGATGAATTTACCGTAGATCGGGTGTTTCACAATGCGTTCGATAGCAACAACGATGGATTTCTCCATTTTGTCGCTAACAACACGACCTTGCAGAGTACGGATTTTATCGGTCATTACGCACCCGCCTTCTCAGTCAGTAAAGTCTTAACGCGTGCAACATTGCGACGCACTTGCTTCAGCAGGTGGGTCTGTTGCAGCTGGCCACTTGCAGCCTGCATACGCAGGTTGAACTGCTCGCGCAGCAGGTTCAGCAGCTCAGCGTTCAGCTCTTCAACGCTCTTTTCACGCAGCTCTTTTGCTTTCATTACATCACCGTCTTAGTTACAAAGGTGGTTTTGATAGGCAGTTTCGCTGCTGCCAGGCCGAAGGCTTCACGGGCCAGCTCTTCCGGAACACCGTCCATTTCATACAGGACTTTGCCCGGTTGGATCAAGGCAACCCAGTACTCCACGTTACCTTTACCTTTACCCATACGAACTTCCAGCGGCTTCTCGGTGATCGGTTTGTCCGGGAATACACGGATCCAGATCTTACCTTGACGCTTAACTGCACGGGTCATTGCACGACGTGCTGCTTCGATCTGACGTGCAGTCAGACGACCACGGCCAACAGCTTTCAGACCGAAAGTGCCGAAGCTAACATCCGTACCCTGCGCCAGACCACGGTTGCGGCCTTTGTGCACTTTACGGAATTTTGTACGCTTTGGTTGTAACATCAGCGACGCTCCTTATTTACGGCCTTTACGCTGCTGCTTTTTAGGTTGAGCAGCCGGTTTTTCCGGTTGTTCAACAGCAGCCATACCACCCAGGATCTCACCTTTGAAGATCCATACCTTAACGCCGATTACACCGTAAGTGGTGTGCGCTTCAGAGGTGTTGTAGTCGATGTCAGCACGCAGAGTGTGCAGCGGTACGCGACCTTCACGGTACCATTCGGTACGTGCGATTTCCGCGCCGCCCAGACGGCCGCTAACTTCAACTTTGATACCTTTAGCGCCCAGACGCATTGCGTTCTGTACAGCACGCTTCATAGCACGACGGAACATAACACGACGTTCCAGCTGAGAAGTGATGCTGTCAGCAACCAATTTAGCGTCCAGTTCAGGCTTACGAACTTCAGCGATATTGATCTGTGCAGGAACGCCAGCGATATCCGCTACGACCTTGCGCAGTTTTTCTACGTCTTCGCCTTTCTTACCGATAACGATGCCAGGACGAGCAGTGTGAATAGTCACACGGATGCTCTTAGCTGGACGCTCGATAACGATACGAGATACAGACGCTTTAGCCAGTTCCTTCGTCAGGTACTGACGTACTTTAAAATCGCTGTCCAGGTTGTCAGCGAATTCTTTGGTGTTCGCAAACCAGGTAGAGTTCCATGGTTTTACAATACCCAGGCGAATACCATTAGGATGTACTTTCTGACCCATTGCTAGTCTCCAGAGTCTCAGCGATCGGACACAACCACAGTAATGTGGCTGGTGCGCTTCAGGATGCGATCTGCACGACCTTTCGCACGCGGCATAATGCGCTTCATGCTTGGGCCTTCATCTACGAAAATTTTCGCGACTTTCAGATCGTCGATGTCAGCGCCATCGTTGTGTTCAGCGTTAGCAATGGCAGATTCCAGTACTTTCTTGACCAATACCGCAGCTTTCTTGTTGGTATAGGTCAGGATGTCCAGGGCCTGCGACACTTTCTTACCGCGAATCAGGTCAGCAACAAGGCGAACCTTCTGTGCAGAAGAACGAGCATGGCGATGTTGAGCTAAAGTTTCCATCTCTTCCTCCTACCTTATTTCTTCTTCGCTTTTTTATCAGCAGCGTGGCCGCGATAAGTACGAGTCGGTGCGAATTCACCCAGTTTGTGACCAACCATTTCGTCGGTAACAAAGACTGGAACGTGCTGACGACCATTATGGACAGCGATGGTCAAACCGATCATGTTAGGAAAGATCGTTGAACGACGGGACCAAGTGCGCAGGGGCTTCTTGTCTCCGCTTTCCACCGCTTTCTCTACCTTCTTCAGCAAGTGCAGGTCAATAAAAGGACCTTTCTTGAGAGAACGTGGCATGGCTTATCCTCTAAAATTATTTGCTACGGCGACGTACGATAAATTTATCAGTACGCTTGTTGCTGCGGGTCTTCTTACCTTTGGTCTGAACGCCCCACGGAGTTACCGGGTGCTTACCAAAGTTACGACCTTCACCACCACCATGTGGGTGGTCTACTGGGTTCATCGCAGTACCGCGAACGGTAGGACGAACACCACGCCAGCGTGCAGCACCAGCTTTACCCAGAACGCGCAGCATATGCTCAGCATTGCCAACTTCGCCCAGAGTAGCGCGGCAGTCTGCTTCGACTTTACGCATTTCACCAGAACGCAGACGCAGGGTGACATAAGCACCGTCACGCGCAACGATCTGAACGTAAGTACCCGCGGAACGCGCCAGCTGACCGCCTTTACCTGGTTTCATTTCTACGTTATGAACGGTAGAACCAACCGGGATATTGCGCATCGGCAGGGTGTTGCCTGCTTTGATTGCAGCATCAACGCCAGACTGAATCTGGTCGCCAGCTTTCAGGCCTTTAGGGGCCAGGATGTAACGGCGTTCGCCGTCTTTGTACAGAACCAGCGCGATGTTCGCGGAACGGTTCGGATCGTACTCAAGACGCTCAACAACTGCTGGGATACCGTCTTTGTTGCGTTTGAAGTCAACAATACGATAAGCCTGCTTGTGGCCACCACCGATGTGACGAGTGGTGATACGGCCATTGTTGTTACGACCACCGGATTTGCTGTTTTTTTCCAGCAACGGAGCAAAAGGTTTGCCCTTGTGCAGCTCAGGGTTAACCACTTTAACTACGTGGCGACGACCCGGAGATGTCGGTTTACATTTAACAACTGCCATTGTATTACTCCTCCGACTTACTCAGCGCCGCCAACGAAGTCCAGGTTCTGGCCTTCTTTCAGGGTGACGTAAGCTTTTTTCCAGTCGCTACGACGACCGATACGCTGTCCGTGACGTTTAACTTTCCCTTTAACTACCAGGGTGTTAACGACTTCGACTTCGACTTCAAACAGTTTCTGCACAGCAGCTTTGATCTCTGCTTTGGTCGCGTCTTTAGCAACTTTGAGAACGATGGTGTTTGTTTTTTCCATCGCAGTAGACGCTTTTTCAGAAACGTGCGGTGCGCGCAGCACCTTCAGCAGACGTTCTTCACGAATCATGCCAGCATCTCCTCAACTTGCTTAACAGCATCAGCAGTCATTACGACTTTGTCGAAGGCGATCAGGCTAACCGGGTCGATACCAGTCGCGTCGCGTACGTCAACCTTGTGCAGGTTGCGCGCGGCCAGGAACAGGTTCTCGTCCAGCTCACCGGTGATGATCAGCACATCTTCCAGAGCCATGTCTTTCAGTTTCTGTGCCAGCAGCTTAGTTTTAGGCGCTTCTACAGAGAACTTCTCGACAACGATCAGACGATCCTGACGTACCAGCTCGGACAGGATGCTTTTCAGCGCGCCGCGGTACATCTTTTTGTTAACTTTTTGACTGTGGTCCTGTGGACGCGCAGCGAAGGTCACGCCACCTGAACGCCAGATCGGGCTCTTGATAGAACCTGAACGCGCACGGCCGGTACCTTTCTGGCGCCATGGCTTTTTGCCAGAACCAGTTACTTCAGCACGAGTCTTCTGAGCACGAGTACCCTGACGAGCACCAGCTGCATAAGCAACAACAACCTGGTGAACCAGCGCTTCGTTGAAATCACGACCGAAGGTAGTTTCGGAAACAGTCAGCGCGCTCTGCGCGTCTTTCAATACTAATTCCATTGCTATCCCCTTACGCCTTCACAGCTGGTTTAACGATCAGGTCGCTACCGGTTGCACCCGGGACCGCACCTTTAACCAGCAGCAGGTTGCGCTCAGCGTCAACACGTACTACGTCCAGGCTCTGAACAGTTACACGTTCGTTGCCCAGCTGACCTGCCATTTTCTTGCCTTTGAACACTTTGCCCGGAGTCTGGTTCTGACCGATAGAACCCGGAACGCGGTGAGACAAGGAGTTACCGTGAGTAGCGTCCTGGGTACGGAAGTTCCAGCGCTTAACGGTACCAGCAAAACCTTTACCTTTAGAGGTACCGGTTACGTCAACTTTTTTAACGTCAGCAAACAGCTCAACGCTAATGTCCTGACCTACGGTGAACTCTTCGCCTTCAGCAAGACGGAATTCCCACAGACCACGGCCAGCTTCAACGCCAGCTTTAGCGAAGTGACCCGCTTCTGGTTTGGTTACACGGTTAGCTTTTTTAGCACCAGTGGTAACCTGAATAGCGCGGTAGCCATCGTTAGCCAGATCTTTAACCTGAGTAACGCGGTTTGCTTCAACTTCGATTACGGTTACTGGGATAGAAACGCCATCTTCAGTGAAGATGCGGGTCATACCCACTTTTTTACCGACTAAACCAATCATTGTTTCAACCTCTCAATCGCTCGATGACCTGATTAACCCAGGCTGATCTGCACGTCTACACCGGCAGCCAGATCCAGACGCATCAGAGCATCAACGGTTTTCTCAGTTGGCTCAACGATGTCAACCAGACGCTTGTGAGTGCGGATTTCGTACTGATCACGCGCATCTTTGTTCACGTGCGGGGAGATCAGAACGGTGAAGCGCTCTTTGCGGGTCGGCAGCGGGATCGGACCACGGACTTGCGCACCAGTGCGCTTAGCAGTCTCGACGATTTCCGCGGTTGATTGATCGATCAGACGATGATCAAACGCTTTAAGGCGGATACGGATTCTTTGGTTCTGCATGAGACCAGAGCTCCAATTATTTTATAAACGAAAATGATTACTCCTCAAACCCATTACGATTGATGGGAGAGTGTAACCGTTCTTACGTAGCTCCCCAATTGGGAGCATTGTTGAGTAACAAAATGAGTCACTCCGGTTCAGATTGAACCCGCCGTCAATTACGACAAGCCCGCGCATTATACGTAAATCTGGGCAAGACGCAAGTGCCGTTTAGAATTTAAGCGCTAAAGGTGTACCTTGCGTAAGGCCTCGCACTATTTTCTGCAATCCGTCCCCTTTCTTCTGTTCTTATGAAACCACTACGCAATTACATTTTTTGGCTATTGCCAGGCATTCGTGGTGTGGAGAGTATGCGCTGAAATTCACCTTGAGGTTTCGTTCATGCTTACTCTCCTCCCCTTCCTGCTCATCTATTTTGTTCTCTCATGTTTACTGGTGCGTGAAGATATTCGCTCAGGCATTCTCCCTGATAAATACCTCTGTCCCCTGTTATGGGCTGGTTTGCTCTATCAACTCTGTCTTCACCCTGATTTTCTGCCTGGCGCAGTGGTCGGGGCGATGGCAGGGTATGTCGGCTTTGCCATGATCTACTGGGGTTATCGGCTTATATTTCGCCGTGAAGGGATGGGCTATGGCGATGTGAAGTATCTTTCGGCACTCGGTGCATGGCATGGTTGGTGCGTGTTGCCCGAACTGGCACTGGTTGCCGCACTATTGGCGCTGCTCTACCTTCTTATGACTTCGTTTTTCAACCCTGCCAGACGGACATTAAAAAACCCACTGCCTTTTGGGCCATTTCTGGCGGCAGCGGGTTTATGCGTAGGTTGGCAGACGCTGGTTAATCTTCCACTTTAATCTGCGACTGGAGATAGTTTTGCAGGCCAATTTTGCCAATGAGATCCAGCTCGGTTTCCAGCCAGTCGATATGCCCTTCTTCATCGGCCAGAATCTGGATCATCATATCGCGGCTAACGTAGTCATGGACGCTGTCTGCGTAGGCAATAGCTTCGCGAAGGTCTTTTGCGCCTTCAAGTTCAAGTCTGAGATCGGATCGCAGCATCTCTTCAACATCTTCACCGATGCCGAGTTTACCGAGGTCCTGCAGGTTGGGGATGCCTTCGAGAAATAAAATACGCTCAATATATTTATCGGCATGTTTCATCTCATCGATGGATTCGTGATACTCAACGTCGTTGAGGCGCATGAGGCCCCAGTTTTTAAACATTCTCGCATGGAGAAAATACTGATTGATTGCGACAAGCTCATTTCCCAATAATTTATTGAGATAACTTATGATTTTAACATCACCTTTCATTATATAGTCCCTCCGCTTCCACTCATTGAAGCGTAGATCGGGCTACAGGGATGTCAAAAAAAAGATGGGCGCTTACGCGATCTCTTTGTATTCCGGGATCTGCATCAGTTCATCCTGCATGATTTCACGCGCTGCGCGTACGCATTTACCGCATTGATTTCCCACTGGAACAAACTTGCGAAGTTGCTGGAAGGACTGTGGCTGAAACTGGCGAACGGCCTGACGTATTTTTTTGTCACTCACACCATTACATAAACAAACGTACATAAAGACTCCCGTTCAAAATATGCGCAAAGTGTAAGTGAGAATGGTTATGATCACAATAGCACAAACGCCAGTATACGGGGCGGGAGCAAACAAAAAATGCGAAAATTTGTGACAAGTACACACGCTAAGAAAACAAAAAAGGACGCCGAAGCGTCCTTTTTTTATTCGGGGATAATTAATTAGCCCAGAACTTTAGCAACAACGCCCGCGCCAACGGTACGGCCGCCTTCACGGATTGCGAAACGCAGACCGTCGTCCATCGCGATTGGGTGGATCAGAGTCACAACCATCTTGATGTTTTCGCCTGGCATTACCA
>NZ_JALW01000087.1:0-30819 GCF_000710795.1 Enterobacter sp. T1-1
TAAGGTGCGGGGTTTTTTGCTTTGCACGCCAGAAAATATGCCGGATGGCGGCTTCGCCTTATCCGGCCTACAAAACCTGTAGGCCCGGTAAGCGCAGCGCCACCGGGCATGGCAGACCGCACGATCCCACGGTAAAGAGAAACAAGAACACTAAAGAAGGGATTTATAAATGCAGAAAAGCAAAAACCCAGCCATAGGCTGGGTTCTTTAAATAGTGGTGCCCGGACTCGGAATCGAACCAAGGACACGGGGATTTTCAATCCCCTGCTCTACCGACTGAGCTATCCGGGCAACGGAGCGCATTAAACCGCAATCCTGCCCGAGCGTCAACATTATTTAGGGAAAAGCTGTTCAACTGCTTAAGTTTACGGCAATCTGTCGGTTTATGCGACGAAAGTGCACAAATCTTCCAGACAGAACCCGTTCACTGCAGCAATGCTGATAGTAAGAGGAGGGCAGTATGGCGAACGACTGGCTTGAGCTGCATCAGCATGCAGAGACGGGCATTGAGACGATTAAAGCGCACTTCGAAGGGCATGCCTACGATCCGCACTGGCACGACAGCTATCTGGTAGGGATCACCCTTTCGGGTACTCAACAGTTTCACTGCCGCCGCGTGCGTCATCGTAGCCAACCGGGGGATGCGTTTTTACTGGAACCGGGTGAGATCCATGATGGTGACGCACCTGTCGAAGGTGGCTTTACCTATCTTACCTTTTATCTGGATGAGCAGTGGCTAACACGTACGCTGCGCGGATTATATGACGCTACGCCCGACAGCTATTCACTGCACTTTTCTCAAACGCTGACGCGCGAACCACGGCTGGTACGTAGCATCGGTGAGACCTTTGCCACACTGCATAACGCGGAGATGAAAATCGTTCAGCAGAGCGCGATGGATAATCTGCTCTCTCAGATCACCGCCCACTGCCACTGGCGTAAGCGGCTCCCGTCTCAACGGCAAAGCGCTGCCGTCGCGCATCGTGCACGCGATTACCTCTACGCGCATATGGACGAAAACGTCGGGTTGTCGGATCTGGCACGTGAGACGGGAACCGACCGCTTCACGCTGACGCGCTGTTTTAAACGCGAGTTTCACCTGGCACCGCATGCGTGGCTTATTCAGCTACGCCTTGCAAAAGCTCGCCAGTTGCTGGCTCATGGTGAGCTGCCCGTGGATGTGGCATCGGCGGTAGGCTTTGCCGACCAAAGCCACCTTGGACGCTGGTTCCAGCGAGCATACCGTATATCGCCAGCCTATTACCGTCGGCTGTGCACAAACCTTCCAGACGTTTCCAGAAAATAGCGGCACATTGATGGCTCTGATAATAAGGAGCCACCTGTGAGTACAATACCTTTTCTGCTGTTTGCCTTTGTCGCTTCGATAACGCCAGGGCCGACCAATATCCTCATTCTCACCAACAGCCAGCACTTCGGCATCAAAAAAACCGTTCCGGCCATTCTTGGAGGATGCATGGCGGCGAGCATGATTGTGCTGGTTTCAGGTGCCGGTGCAGGGGAAGTGCTTCGCCAGTACCCCCTGATTCGTCAGATGATGAGCTGGGCAGGGGTGTTGTGGCTAAGCTGGATGAGCTGGCAGTTATTTAACGCGCCTGCAGCAAACCTCTCTGCGAAGACGCATACCCGTTTTACCGCGCAAGCTGCAGCCCTGTTGCAGATCGTAAACCCGAAAACCTGGATGATGGCGCTGGCGGTTGTCAGCCTGTTTGCCCCTGCAAGCGAGCACGCGCTGCGGGATATAGCGCTGATGGCGCTGTGGTTTCTGGCCATCTCGGTGGTGTGTCTGATGTGCTGGGCGTGGCTGGGGAAGGCGGTAAATCAATTCTTTCGCACCACCGTGGCGATGGTGCGATTTCAGCGGCTGATGGCGTTGTGCCTGCTTGTCTCAGCCTGGGCTGGGGTGCTGGCTTAGGTCAACGCGCCGCCCATGCGGCACTGGGCAAAGCGCAGGATGTCCTCTGCCAGGCGGTGAGCGGTATCCACATCGGCCTGGCTACGGTTTACCAGCATACGGCTCAGGCAGCCTTCCAGCACCAGCTCCATTTGCTTTGCCACCATTGCCGGATCATCCACTTCAAGCGTTGTCAGCAGTTCGTGGGTGAAGTCGTGCGCCGCCCGTTTTTGCTGATCCGCCAGCTGATGGATCGGATGGCCTGGATCGGGGTAATACGTGCAGGCGGCGATAAACAGACAACCCGGATAGCGGTTGTTACTTACACATTCCGTCAGCGCGGTATAGCGCGCCAGCAGCTTCTGTTCGGCGCTCAGCTCTTCATTCAACATCAGCTGCCTGCGCCAGATATCAACCTGCTGGCTGAGGTAGCGCAGGGCATCATAAAGTAGCGCCTCTTTATCGGGCCAGAAGCGCGTAAGCTCATCCAGAGGGTAATCGATACGGTCGGCTACCATCTCAAGCGTGGTGCTGGCGATCCCTTGAATCTCAAGTAATTGCAGGGCTTGTCCCAGTACGTCTTCGCGTTGCACGGTTCTCTCCTCCGTTATTCCCAACGGTTGTCCCGTTTAAAGTGTTGTTTACGGTTGGCGATCGCGCAAATGCGCGCTGAAAGCCGCCGCGTCCATAAACCCGGTCACACGCTGCCCTGGCTGTTCTTCACCCTGTTGATTGAAGAACAGAATGGTCGGCAGCCCGAGCACGTTAAGTTGCTTCAGCAGGGCTTTATCCTGCGCATTGTTGGCGGTCACGTTTGCCTGAAGCAGAACGGTCCCGTTTAGCGCACCTTGCACCTGCGGGTCGCTAAAGGTGTACTTTTCAAACTCTTTGCAGGCAACGCACCAGTCTGCGTAGAGATCGAGCATCACCGGTTTGCCGCGCGCCTGGGCCAGAGCCTGGTTAAGATCATCCACGTTCTTAATCTGGATGAAATTCAGATGCGCCTGGTTCTGAGCCACTGGCGTGCCAAATGCCCAATCCTGAAGTGGACGCACGCTCACCAGCGCAGCGGCGAGCAGGACGATTTGTACCAGACGCATCCACACGCTTTTTGCCCCCAGACTGACGATAAACGCCCAGGAGAAGAACGCTACGCCGAGCATCGCCCACAGGCGCATCCCCCAGACGTCACCGACAATACGCTCCAGCAGGAAGACCGGCAGCGCCAGAATGACAAAGCCAAACGCGGTTTTCACCGTCTCCATCCACGGCCCGCTCTTCGGCAGCAGGCGGTTGCCAAATACCGTGACCAGGATCAGCGGCAGACCCATCCCAAGCGCGTAAAGGTACAACGTACCGCCGCCAAGCCACATATTACCGCTCTGGGCGATATAGAGCAGAATCGCGCTAAGCGGAGCAGTGGTGCAGGGGGAGCAAATCAGCCCGGCGATAGCTCCCATCGCAAACACACCACCTGCTGAACCCCCCTGTTGGCGGTTGCTGAGCAGCGTTAAGCGGGTTTGCAGGGAAGACGGCAGTTGCAGGGTGAACAGGCCAAACATCGACAATGCCAGCAGGATAAACACCACCGACAGGCCGATAAGGACATAAGGGTGCTGAAGAGCCGCCTGGAACTGTAAGCCGGCCGCCGCAACCACGAGGCCGAGTGCCGTATAGGTTAACGCCATTCCCTGCACGTAAATAAAGGCAAGCAGTAGCGCGCGGGCGGTGCTAAGACGCTGTTTTCCGCCCAGCACTATCCCGGAGATCAACGGGTACATTGGCAGTACGCATGGCGTGAAGGCGATGCCGATACCAATCAGCAAGGCCCAGAGCGCGGAGAAAGGGAGGTCTGACGCAGGCTCACCTTCACGCTTGACCTCTGCAGGAAGAGGAGCAACGTTGGCGGCAGACGCTTTAACTTCACTAAGCGGAACGATCCTCGTTTCTGGGGGATAGCAGAAGCCTGCATCGGCACAGCCCTGGTAAGTAACGGTGAGCGTAGCGCCTTTGTCTGCCTGTTGCACCGTTACGGGCACGCTTAAGTGCTGGCGATAAATCTCGCTTTTGCCGTAAAACTCATCCTCGTGCCATTCTCCCGCAGGCAGTTGCAGCGCGCCCACGCTTGCCTGAGCGGGTGTGATACTGACCTGCTTACGATACAGGTAATAGCCCTCTTTCACCTGCCAGGTGAGGTTGAGGTCATGCTGGTTTTGCTGGAAATCGAAAACAAATGCCTGATCGGCAGGAATAAAGTTCGAACGGCCGGGCGCGTCAAACAACCCGGCAAAGACTGACGTGCTGCACAGCAGCAGGATCAGCGTAAGGAAACGTTGAGCCATGAGAGATAATCGTTATCACCGTGGAGCACTGGCAATACCAGCAGTTCCGGAGTTTGGTAAGGATGATGAGATTTGAGGCAGTCAAGAAGCGCCTGCTGGTTTGCCGGGTTGGTTTTGAGCAACATCTGGACTTCATACTCCTGCTCCAGTTTGCCTTCCCAGTAATAGAGGGAGGTCGCTCCGGGGAGGAGGGTTACACAGGCAGCCAGTTTTTCGGCCAATACTTTGGCGGCGAGATCCTGGGCGGAAGCTTCATCAGGGGCGGTACACAATACGACAACAGCATCAGGCGTGTTCACAAGTCGACCTCCTCATCACGAAAGTGGTCACTATATCACGCAAGGCGATTGGTCATTAATGAAACGGGCCGCAGAGCGGCCCGATTTTAACTATTTTTACAACCCGAAACGGTTTACAGCACGACGCCGCCGATGATAAAGCCGAGGATCACGCACAGCGTAATCGCGACCACACCCGGGATCAGGAACGCATGGTTAAACACATACTTACCGATGCGGGTTGAACCAGTGTCATCCATTTCAACCGCCGCCAGCAGGGTTGGATAAGTGGGCAGAACGAACAGGGCAGAAACGGCAGCAAACGAGGCAATGGCTGTCAGTGGCGTTACGCCCAGCATCAGAGCCGCAGGCATCAGCGCCTTGGTCGTGGCAGCCTGAGAGTAAAGCAGGGTAGCGGCAAAGAACAGTACCACCGCCAGCAGCCATGGGTAGTTGTGCAGCAGGTCACCCGCAACGGTCTGGATATCGCTGATGTGCGCTTTTACGAAGGTATCACCGAGCCATGCCACACCCAGCACGCACACGCAGGCGCTCATACCGGATTTAAAGGTGCTGGCATTCAGCACTTCGCTGGTATCGATTTTACAGGTGATGCTGATCAGGGTTGCGATGGTCAGCATGAATACCACAATCGCTTCGTTACGCGGCAGAACCGGGTTCTGGATGAGACCTACTGTGTCACTGATGGCCGTCGCGTAGAACATCACCGCCACGATACCGATCAGGAACAGTACCACGGAGCGTTTCGCATGCGGCTTCAGTTTGAAGACCTGGCTACCGCGCAAGCTCACTTCGCCCTTGGCCAGACGTTCCTGATAAACCGGATCGTCTTTTAGTTCAGCGCCGAGGAAGTTACACAGCACGGCGGTGATCATGACTGCAATCAACGTTACCGGAATGCAGATTGCCAGCAGCGTCAGATAGCTCACGCCCATAGGTTCCAGGATACCGGCGAAGAACACCACTGCCGCGGAGATAGGCGAGGCGGTAATCGCAATCTGGGATGCCACTACCGCAATAGAGAGCGGGCGAGATGGACGGATACCCTGTTCTTTCGCCACTTCGGTAATCACCGGCAGCGTGGAAAAGGCAGTGTGACCGGTACCGGCGAGAATGGTCATGAACCAGGTCACCAGCGGGGCAAGGAAGGTAATGTATTTAGGATGACGGCGCAGCATACGCTCCGCCAGACTCACCAGGTAGTCCATACCGCCAGCCACCTGCATGGCGGCGATAGCGGCAATAACTGCCATGATGATTTCGATAACGTCAAACGGGATTGCGCCGGGTTTAATCTGAAAGATAAGGGTAAGAACGAGCACCCCGAGACCGCCGGCAAAACCGATGCCGATACCCCCGAGTCTTGCTCCCAAATAAATCGCCAACAGGACGATGACGAGTTCTGCTCCAAACATAAGGACCTGCCTTGCTTATTAACAAGTTGATATTGAATTGTTGTATTTTGGTAACGCCTAAAAAGAAAAAAGGCACGTCACAAGTGACGTGCCTTTCGGAAGCTTAGCCTGAACGGTTACTGTTCGCTTTCATCGGTGTATCGTTTCGCTTTATATGCCGGGTGCATCAGGTTCTGGGCGGAGAAGATATCGTCCAGCTCGGCTTCGGTCAACAGTCCGCGCTCCAGTACGACTTCACGCACGCTCTTACCGGTTTCGGCGCAAATCTTACCGACGATGTCGCCGTTATGGTGGCCGATGAACGGGTTAAGGTAGGTGACGATCCCGATGGAGTTGTACACGTAACCTTCGCAGACTTCTTTATTCGCGGTAATGCCGTTGATGCATTTTTCCAGCAGGTTATAGCAGGCGTTAGTCAGGATGTGGATAGATTCGAACATCGCCTGGCCAATCACGGGCTCCATGACGTTCAGCTGCAGCTGACCGGCTTCAGAGGCCATGGTTACGGTCGTATCGTTACCAATAACCTTGAAGCAAACCTGGTTCACCACTTCTGGCACTACCGGGTTCACTTTCGCTGGCATGATGGACGAACCGGCCTGCAGTTCTGGCAGGTTGATTTCGTTCAGGCCAGCGCGTGGGCCGGAAGAGAGCAGGCGCAGGTCATTACAGATTTTGGACAGTTTCACCGCCAGACGTTTCAGGGCGCTGTGTACCATGACGTAGGCGCCGCAGTCGGAGGTGGCTTCAATCAGGTCTTCCGCAGGCACCACCGGCAGGTTAGAGACTTCAGCCAGTTTCTGAACCGCCAGCTGCTGATAGCCATCCGGGGTGTTCAGACGCGTACCGATGGCGGTGGCGCCCAGGTTTACTTCCAGCAGCAGCTCGGAGGTGCGCAGCAGGTTTTTGGTTTCTTCATTCAGCAGCACGTTAAACGCGTGGAATTCCTGACCGAGGGTCATTGGTACCGCGTCCTGCAGCTGGGTACGCCCCATTTTCAGAATGTCCTGGAACTCAACCGCTTTGCGCTGGAAACCGTCGCCCAGCTGGTTGATGGCGTCGACCAGTTTCACAACGGAAGCATAAACCGCGATGCGGAAGCCGGTTGGGTAGGCGTCGTTAGTGGACTGACATTTGTTGACGTGATCGTTCGGGTTCAGGTACTGGTATTCACCTTTCTGGTGGCCCATCAGCTCCAGGCCGATATTTGCCAGTACTTCGTTGGTGTTCATGTTGACGGAGGTGCCCGCGCCGCCCTGATAGACGTCAACCGGGAACTGGTCCATGCATTTGCCGTTGTTCAGCACTTCATCGCAGGCCGCGATAATCGCATTTGCCGCGCTTTTAGGAATGGTTTGCAGCTCTTTGTTTGCCAGCGCTGCCGCTTTCTTCACCATCACCATGCCACGGACAAACTCAGGAATGTCGCTGATTTTGCTGTTGCTGATGTAGAAGTTTTCAATCGCTCTCAGAGTGTGGACACCGTAGTAGGCATCCGCTGGAACTTCCCTGGTACCCAACAAGTCTTCTTCGATACGAATGTTGTTTAACATGTGAACCTTCTTTTCAAGCTGCCGATGGATTGTACTAAACACACAGTATTTATGTGGTTTTGAATATTTTCTGACCGACGATTATTCCCTCAATCGGCCAATTGCTCGAGATCATATGCTGATGATAGCGAATTGCCGTAAGCTGGATCACTTATTATCGACCCGATTCCATGATAATTATTAATCTGTGAAATGGGTCACCGCTTTAATATTTCCAAAAAAAATATCCGTGCAAACCGATTGAATTTTAGCTAACCGTCCTCATCTCTTACAGACGCGTGTCGCGAACACATTCAGACAGGGGCCAAAAGGCACCTGCCACACAGGAGACGCCAGTGCGCTGGATACCGTTTATTGCTTTCTTTCTCTATGTTTACATTGAGATTTCGATTTTTATCCAGGTCGCCCATGTGCTGGGCGTCCTGCTGACGCTGATTCTGGTGATTTTCACCTCCGTCATCGGCATGTCGCTGGTGCGTAATCAGGGTTTCAAAAATTTCCTGTTAATGCAGCAGAAGATGGCCGCAGGCGAGAGCCCGGCGGCCGAGATGATCAAAAGCGTATCGCTGATTATTGCCGGTCTGCTGCTGATCCTGCCGGGCTTCTTCACCGACTTCCTTGGTCTGCTGCTGCTGTTGCCGCCGGTGCAAAAACACCTGACCATGAAGCTGCTGCCGCATCTGCGCTTTAGCCGGATGCCGGGCGGCGGATTCAGCACCGGCCCGGGTGATACGTTTGAAGGGGAGTACCAGCGTAAGGATGACCAACACGACCGTTTGGATCATAAAGACGATCGGTAATGTTTTTGCCCGGTGACGCTTCGCTTACCGGGCGCGACTAAAGCGCCACCCACAGCCCTGCCAGCATGACAACGGCGTACATACTCTTCCATCCCACCATCATCAGCAACAGCAGGCAAAGCACTCCCCCGACAACGGCCAGTGCTTTATAGCGACCCTTCAACAGACGACAACCCGCCAGCATGCACAGCAGGTAGATCATAATAAATATGCCGTTGGCATAGATGATTAGCGCATCCAGATTGATTTTAAGCGCGTAAATGCACAACGTGCTCACGACGCAACTTCCCAGCACGAGATTCAGCGCATTTAACGGCAGCTGACGCTTAGACAACTGCGCAAGACGGCTCTGCGGTTTATTGCGCGCCTGAGACCACACCAGCCGCGCAAAGCTCTGGATGTAAATATTGAGGCTGGCAAAACAGGCCAGATAGCCAATCACACAGGCCACCCACAGCGCTTTTACGCCAAACAGCTGCACCACGATACCCGGCAGCGAAGCGGCGGCTGCTTTATCTGCGCCAAAGGCGTCGAAGTGCAACACCAGCACAGTACAGGCCCAGTAAACCGTGCCTGCGACCAACAGGCCAATCATCAGGGCTCGCGGAAAATCGCGCTCGGGATGCTTAAACTCCGACGCCAGATGGGCGAACGCTTCCAGACCGACAAAACACCAGAACATGACTGACAGCGCAGCGAAGAGCTGCGCATGATCGATATCGGTGATGGCCGGGAAGGGGATCTCCTCGACGCGAATATCACCCGCCCACCAGATAGCGGCGATGAGCGCGACAATCAGCACCGCGACGATCGTCTGCAGGTTAGCGCTGGAACTGGCCCCGTGTGAGCCCACCCACCAGACGATAGCCAGCGTACCCAGCTCAGCCAACAGCAGTGCTTCGTCATGCCAGCCGAAGAGCGCTTGCCCAAAGCCGGTTGCGATATGCAACGCCGCAGGCAGACCAACCGGAATGACGGAAAGGAACAGCCAGCCGGTGACGCGCTCCAGTCGTGGGCCAAACGCCATGCCGACAAAGTGCGCCACGCCGCCCGCGCTGGGAAAATGCCTTCCCAGAATGGCGAACACGATCGCGACCGGGAACACCAGCACAATCAGCACCGGCCACGCCCACAGGCTGTTATTTCCGGCAACCAGCGCCGCCAGTGCGGGCACCGCAAACACTCCTGTTCCTAACAAGGAGGTTGAGAGCAGGCCGACCCCCTGCGCCAGCCCCAACTCCTGCTTGAGTCCACTCATTGACAACGTCCCGCCACCATTCAAAGAGAGCCGATGGTAACACTTTCGCAAATTTTTTTTCGACTCCCCCTTGAAGGGGTAAAAAGCTATCCCCATCTCTCAGGGCACTAGCCGGAAAACCGTGTGCGGCCCGGCGTCATCCATAACTGATAATGACTTTCTCAAAGGAGAGCTATCAATGAGTATTCGTCCGTTACATGATCGTGTGATCGTCAAACGTAAAGAAGTTGAAACCAAGTCTGCTGGCGGCATCGTTCTGACGGGTTCTGCAGCAGCAAAATCAACGCGTGGCGAAATCATCGCTGTCGGTAAGGGCCGCATCCTGGAAAACGGAACTGTGCAGCCACTGGACGTTAAAGTTGGTGACATCGTCATTTTCAACGATGGCTACGGCGTGAAATCCGAGAAGATCGACAATGAAGAAGTGTTGATCATGTCCGAGAGCGACATTCTGGCAATTGTTGAAGCGTAATTAACGCACGAAACTGTACGAATTTGAGGAAATAAGAACATGGCAGCTAAAGACGTAAAATTCGGTAACGACGCTCGTGTAAAAATGCTCCGCGGCGTAAACGTACTGGCAGACGCAGTGAAAGTCACCCTGGGCCCGAAAGGCCGTAACGTAGTGCTGGATAAATCCTTCGGCGCGCCAACCATCACCAAAGATGGTGTTTCCGTTGCACGTGAAATCGAGCTGGAAGACAAGTTCGAAAACATGGGCGCGCAGATGGTGAAAGAAGTGGCCTCTAAAGCGAACGACGCTGCGGGCGACGGTACCACCACCGCGACCGTACTGGCGCAGGCAATCATCACTGAAGGCCTGAAAGCCGTTGCTGCGGGCATGAACCCAATGGATCTGAAACGTGGTATCGACAAAGCTGTCGCGTCCGCTGTTGAAGAACTGAAAGCGCTGTCTGTACCATGCTCTGACTCTAAAGCGATTGCTCAGGTAGGTACCATCTCCGCTAATTCCGACGAAACCGTAGGTAAACTGATCGCTGAAGCGATGGACAAAGTCGGTAAAGAAGGCGTGATCACCGTTGAAGACGGTACCGGTCTGGAAGACGAACTGGACGTGGTTGAAGGTATGCAGTTCGACCGCGGTTACCTGTCCCCATACTTCATCAACAAGCCAGAAACTGGCGCTGTTGAGCTGGAAAGCCCATTCATCCTGCTGGCTGATAAGAAAGTTTCCAACATCCGCGAAATGCTGCCAGTGCTGGAAGCCGTTGCGAAAGCAGGCAAGCCACTGGTTATCATCGCTGAAGACGTTGAAGGCGAAGCGCTGGCGACCCTGGTGGTTAACACCATGCGTGGCATCGTGAAAGTGGCTGCGGTTAAAGCACCTGGCTTCGGCGACCGTCGTAAAGCTATGCTGCAGGACATCGCTACCCTGACCGGTGGTACCGTAATCTCTGAAGAGATCGGTATGGAGCTGGAAAAAGCGACCCTGGAAGACCTGGGCCAGGCGAAACGTGTTGTGATCAACAAAGACACCACCACCATCATCGATGGCGTGGGTGAAGAGTCCGCTATTCAGGGCCGTGTTGCTCAGATCCGTAAGCAAATTGAAGAAGCAACGTCTGATTACGACCGTGAAAAACTGCAGGAGCGCGTAGCGAAACTGGCAGGCGGTGTTGCGGTAATCAAAGTCGGTGCGGCTACCGAAGTTGAAATGAAAGAGAAAAAAGCACGCGTTGACGATGCCCTGCACGCGACCCGTGCTGCGGTAGAAGAAGGCGTGGTTGCTGGTGGTGGTGTTGCGCTGGTGCGTGTTGCCGCCAAACTGGCTGGCCTGTCCGGTCAGAACGAAGACCAGAACGTGGGTATCAAAGTTGCGCTGCGCGCGATGGAAGCGCCTCTGCGTCAGATCGTTTCCAACGCCGGTGAAGAGCCATCTGTTGTTACCAACAACGTGAAAGCGGGCGAAGGTAACTACGGTTACAACGCGGCAACAGAAGAATACGGCAACATGATCGACTTCGGTATCCTGGATCCAACTAAAGTGACCCGTTCTGCTCTGCAGTATGCGGCATCTGTAGCTGGCCTGATGATCACTACCGAGTGCATGGTGACCGACCTGCCTAAAGGCGACGCACCTGACTTAGGTGCTGCTGGTGGTATGGGCGGCATGGGTGGTATGGGCGGCATGATGTAATTGCCCCCTTCGCCCGGCAGCCATCAGGCGTTGGGCGCTACCTCTTAATAAAAAACCCCGGGCATCGCTGTCCGGGGTTTTTTGTTTTAGAACAGCAGTTGCATGACCCACATAGAGAGCAGAGCGTTGATTACGCAGACGCCAATAATATGCGGATAGTATTTAGGGTTTACCCCTGCCGTACCGAGACAGCGGCCGGTGTTTTGCACCGGATTACCCATCAGATAGATAGCCGGAAGCAGTACGGTGGCGTCATGCCCGCTGAGCGACCCTGCCACCACCAGGCTTGCGCAGACGCCCACGCCGCCGCCCATGCTCATCACCGACGCCAGCAACACGGTGGCGGCTTCTCCGGGCAGCCCCCACAGCGCCATAATCGGCTCGCAAACGCGGCCAACGATATCCAGCAATCCTGTTACCTTCAGCGCCTGGATGATCACAAAGGCCATTACGACGTTTGGCAGCAGGCTGGTGGTGGCGATGGTAAAGCCACGGCGAGCGCCGTCGATAAAGAGATCCATCAGGTTTTTACGCACTTCGGCGGTCATCTTCTCTCTCCTTGATCTGACGGGTTTCCATGTGCGCAATCCATGCTCTGAGAAAATTGGCACCTATAAATTTAAAGACAAGAATCACTGCCAGCGGGGTGATAACCGGCACGGTGATGCTGGTGAACAGCGCCGCGCCGGACGAGAAGTAATTGGTGATAATTGCGCTACCGCTGGTCTGAAAGGTGGCGAAAATCGCTCGTTCCCTGTCGCTGATAACGCCTTCATCGGCGAGCTCTTTGGTCATACCTGCTGCCGCATCGGTGTTTTGCAAATTGGCGATAAGCGCCAGAGAACAAATGCCTGGAATGCCCAGCAACGGTTTCAAAACGGGCGTCATCAATTGCTGTGCCGCCCGCAGCCCGCCCAGCCCTTCGGTCACTGAAATGATGCCCAGCGACAAAATGACAGACGGTGCAAGTTCCAGCGCAAACAGAAAGCCATCTTTTGCGCCGGTACCGCCTGTGCCGCGAAAAGAGACGCTTGCGGCGCCTTCGCCGTTAACCTGACCAAATGTGCCGTTCAGCACGGTGAAATCAAAGACTCGCCACCATTCGGTGGCTTTGGCGAAAAAGCCAGAAAAGAAAATGATGGTTAGAAAGAAAGCGAGATACCCTACCCACGTCACTTTCCCCTGATTCGGGGATACTTCACTCATGTTGCCTCCTGTTTTTATGTTTCCCTGTCACCACACGCGCAAAAAATAAGCCGGTGGCCTGTCACTAAAAACGAAAAAGCATAAAAAAACGATATCCGCGGGGTGATTATCAGAATTCATTTAGGGGAGGCGAAGGCACCATTCGTGCTTGATATCTCGCAGAAACGCACGGAGGTTTTTCTTTTGGTCATCTTTTTAGTATAAGGTTTACACACGGACAACTACTGTCCAGCTTATTGAAAACGAGGAATAACATGCGCGTAAAAGTCTGTGCAGGGATTGTAGGAGCAGGATTGCTGCTGGCGGGTTGTAGCTCCAGCAATGAGCTGACTGCAGCGGGTCAGGGCGTTCGCTTTGTGGAAGATAAGCCGGGTAACGAGTGCCAGTTTTTAGGCACGGCAACCGGTGAGCAAAGCAACTGGATGTCGGGTCAGCACGGCGAAGAGGGCGGCTCTATGCGTGGCGCGGCCAATGCCCTGCGTAATCAGGCCGCGGCGATGGGTGGCAACGTGATTTATGGGGTAAGCAGCCCGACGCAGGGAATGTTATCCAGCTTCGTGCCAACCGCCAGCCAGATGAATGGCCAGGTCTATAAGTGCCCGAACTGATTGCCTTTTTCCCTCTCCCACCGGGAGAGGGTTAGGCTGAGGGGAAACTAGCTCTGTCTTAGCTGCAAATCCAGCGGCGTCTTGCTCGGCTCACCGCCAATCTCACGCGCCAGCTTCGGCACCATATAGCCTGACACCAGCGTTAACAGTTCACGCACGATCTGCCGGGCTTCTTCATCCGTCACCATGAAATGGGCCGCACCCTGAACGCGATCCAGCACGTGCAGGTAATAGGGCATCACTCCCGCATCAAACAGCGCATTGCTGAGGTCCGCCAGCACGCGGGCATTATCATTTACACCGCGCAGCAGCACGCTCTGGTTCAGAAGCGTCACGCCTGCCTTGCGTAAACGCACCATTGCCGCACGAAATGCATCATCAATTTCATTGGCGTGATTGATATGGTTCACCAGCAGCACCTGCAGGCGGGACTGCTCAAGGCGTGAGACCAGTCCGTCGGTGATACGTGCCGGAATAACAATCGGCAGACGGCTGTGTATGCGCAGGCGCTTAATATGCGGAATGGCTTCAAGCTGGGTCAGCAGCCAGTCCAGCTCATGATCTTTCGCCATCAGCGGATCGCCACCGGAAAAAATGATCTCGTCCAGTTCAGAATGGGTGGCGATATAGTCCAGCGCGACCTGCCAGTTGCGTTTATTGCCCTGATTTTCGGCATACGGGAAGTGTCGACGGAAGCAATAACGGCAATTTACCGCACAGCCACCTTTCACCAGCAGCAGCGCACGGTTCAGATACTTGTGCAGCAAACCGGGTACCACGCTGTTCTGCTCTTCCAGCGGATCGGTGCTATAGCCCGGTGCCGTAATGAACTCTTCCTGTGCGGTAAGCGTCTGTTTTAATAATGGATCGTCAGGATTGCCTTTCTCCATACGGGCAACAAACGCGCGGGGAACGCGCAGGGCGAAAAGCCGCTTCGCCTCCCGGCCGGCCAGCAAATCGGTATGCTGTTCGAGCTCAAGAAGACGCAGTAATTCATCAGGACTGGTGATTACATCGGCAAGTTGCGATAACCAATCTTCTCTGGACGGGGTGTTTAGGGTTACAATATGCGCCATTTTGTGGCTAAGCTACCAGTTAACAAATTTAGAGGGCCTTATGGCAACGTACTATAGCAACGATTTTCGTGCTGGTCTTAAAATCATGTTGGACGGCGAACCGTATGCGGTTGAAGCCAGCGAATTCGTTAAACCAGGTAAAGGCCAGGCATTTGCACGCGTTAAGCTGCGCCGCCTGCTGACCGGTACCCGTGTCGAAAAAACCTTCAAGTCTACTGACTCCGCTGAAGGCGCTGATGTTGTCGATATGAACCTGACTTACCTGTACAACGACGGTGAGTTCTGGCACTTCATGAACAACGAAACGTTCGAACAGCTGTCTGCTGACGCTAAAGCCATTGGCGATAGCGACAAATGGCTGCTGGATCAGGCTGAGTGCATCGTGACTCTGTGGAACGGCCAGCCTATCGCGGTTACCCCACCGAACTTCGTTGAACTGGAAATCGTTGAAACTGACCCAGGTCTGAAAGGTGACACCGCCGGTACAGGTGGTAAGCCAGCGAAACTGTCTACCGGTGCCGTGGTTAAAGTGCCACTGTTCGTACAGACTGGCGAAGTGATCAAAGTGGATACCCGCTCCGGCGAATACGTATCTCGCGTGAAGTAAGTGTTAAGGCGCAGCGTTGCTGCGCCTGATTTTTGCAGGCAGGGATGATGAAACGCACCGTTAAAATTCTGCTTCTGTTAGCGCTGTCCAGCGCGTTGCTTTCCGGCTGTAATACCACACGTGGAATGGGGGAGGATATCCAGGATCTCGGCCATATCATTTCTCACGCCGCCAGCTAATCCCGTCTAATTTTCCTAAAAATGCTTCCTTTTCCGTCAACTGGCGGGATCTTGTCTATTCTTAAGTTGCTATACACAAAACAACTCTGGCTATAAAAGGAAGATATTATGGTTAAGAAGACAATTGCAGCGATCTTTTCAGTTCTGGTACTTTCTTCAGTATTAACGGCCTGTAATACCACGCGCGGCGTTGGTCAGGACATTTCTGAAGGCGGTAGTGCAATCTCCGGCGCGGCAACAAAAGCTCAGCAGTAATTTAAAAACGGTACGGGCCCGGACGGGTTTCGTACCGTCAGTTTTCTGATTCCTGCAGAGATAAAAACGGGGAAAAGCGCGTATCCATATGCAATTTCATGCGGATATTTCGCTTATAGGTATAGACCGTTTTTCCATTGATACTCAGGTGAGTGGCAATCTTCTGATTGCTTGCGCCATCCATCCACAGCGTCAACACCTTCTCCTCCTGGCGAGTGAGCAGAGGGGCCGCGACCGCAGGGATCTCAACGCTTGCGCGAGTCGTCAGGGCGTCGTTGATGACCGTCGCCAGCGTCTCCAGTCCGACATTTTTGGTAAGCGAAGCCCATATCGGAAATTGGGACAGAAAGCCTGCCATCTCTTTATCTTCCCCCGACTGCAGCAAAATGAAAGGCACTTTTTCACTGGCGTTCAGCAGGGAAGAAAGCTGCTGGAAATGGTGAATGTCCTGCATAAAGCCGTGCAGATCGGCGATAACCACCGATGGATCCCACTGCAGAATATGCTCTCTGGCGAGGATGAGATTATTCAGCCCGGTCACGACGAAGTGCCCGGGAAACAAACCGGAATGATTGAGCCATGCTTCAAACCCCGCGCGGGTGAAGTGACATCGGTCAATCAAAAGAATTTTGAACATAATAGATTCGCAGTCGGCTAGTGGTTTGGCTTCCTGCCATCAGAAAGCACATCATGATAGAGAAGTCGGATGAGTGATAAATGCCTGAACTACGCGCCATACTGAGGCTATTTCTTGCCTTAACAGGTTCAGCACAAAGGGATTGAAAAAAAATCGTTCGTTAACCAAAATAAGTGACCTAATCTATGCCTTACGGGACGACCCGTAAGCGTTTCGTTCACCGGGGACGGCCCCAACTTGCAGTTAAGTTAAGGAGCCTGAAATGTCCTGGATTATTCTTGTTATCGCCGGTCTGCTCGAAGTGGTTTGGGCAATTGGTCTGAAGTACACCCACGGATTTACCCGCCTGACACCCAGCGTGATTACCGTTACCGCCATGATTGTGAGTATTGTGCTGCTCTCCTGGGCGATGCGCTCTTTGCCGGTGGGGACGGCCTATGCTGTCTGGACGGGCATTGGTGCAGTGGGCGCGGCGATTACCGGGATTTTGCTGCTGGGAGAGTCGGCGAGTCTGGCGCGTATCGCCAGCCTCGCGTTGATTGTGTGCGGTATTATTGGGCTGAAACTCAGCGCCCACTAATGCGGTTGTTCTACCCAGATGAGTTTTGACACATCAAACCCTTGCCGGGTCGCAACGTCCAGCATCTGCTGTTTCATCTCTGACGAAATGGTGGGCGTGCGGGAGAGTATCCATAAATAGTCGCGATCCGGCCCGCAGACCAGCGCATGGCGGTACTCTCTGTCGAGGGCGATGACATTGTACCCGCCATAGAACGGGCCAAAGAACGAGACTTTTAGCGCGGCCCGGCGCGGGTCGCCGGTAAAGTACGCTTTTCCCGTCGACTGTTGCCACATCTGCCGATCCGGATTGTATCCACGGTTGATCACCTGAATACCCCCGTCGTCCATCGAACTGTAATGTGCTGTGACTTTCTCTAACCCCCGCTCAAACCGATGGTCGAGCCGGGCGATTTCATACCAGGTTCCGAGGAAACGTTGAGCGTCGAAATTACTTACAACAGTGACGCCGGAGGGAGGGGTAGGGGAACTGCAGGCAACCACTAAAAACGCGGCTGTCACCGCGGCGATAACAGGCAGAATGCGCATAGGAGTTTCCTTACTGTTTTTTGTTAAGTGTAGATGACAGCAGGGAAATTGCGGAAGATTGTGCAGCGTGTTTCGCCGGGTGGCGCTGCGCTTACCCGGCCTACACAACGCGTAAATTTTGTAGGCCGGGTAAGGCGAAGCCGCCACCCGGCAATGGTTTACTGTAGCGTCTCGAGAATACGGTAAGCCGTTTCCACCCGTACCGGGTTCGGATAGCTTTTATTTGCGAGCATCACAATACCGATCTGCTTTTCAGGAATAAACGCCACGTAGCTGCCAAACCCACCCGTAGAGCCCGTTTTATGCACCCAGGAGGCTTTTACTGGCGGAGCCGGAGGATTCACTTCTGCGACCGGCAACGGCGCCAGTGCGACCTTATTGTCGCTGCCATCCACCACGGTTTTGACGTCGACCGGCCAGTTGAGCATCTCCCAGCCTAACCCTTGATACATGGCACCCACGCGCCAGTAGCGAGACTGCGCCAGCGCAATACCCTGCTGCAGAGTGGACTGCGGGAGTGTCTCAGGTGCCATATTAGCCATCACCCAGCTCGCCATATCTTTGACGTTAGATTTCACGCCATAGGCTTCTGCATCCAGCATACCAGGTGAAACGTGGACCGCTTTTCCCTCACGATAACCCCATGCGTAGTGCGGCTCTTCAGCGTGTGGAACGTTTATCCACGTATGGTTGAGTTTCAGGGGCTTAAAGACCCGCTCCGTCATGGCCTGCTCGAAGCGCATGCCGGAAGGTTTAACAGCCAGTGAGCCAAACAGGCCGATGCTGGTGTTGGCGTACAGACGCGTGGTACCCGGAGCCCACTTTGGCTGCCAGGACTGGTAGAAATGCAGCAGAGAGGCGTTATCGGTGACATCATCAGGTACCTGCAACGGCAATCCACCTGCGGTATAGGTTGCCAGGTCGAGCAGGCGAATGCCTTGCCACTGCTTGCCCGTCAATTCAGGCCAATATTTTGTGACCGGGTCGGCCAGTGAAATCTCTTTGCGGGCAATGGTATCGCCACCCAGCACGCCGGTGAAGGTTTTGCTGACGGAGCCCAGCTCAAATAAGGTTTGCGGCGTGACGGGCTTATTCGCCGCGACGTCTGCTTTACCGAAAGTAAAATAGTGTGGCTGGCCCTGATAAATGACGGCCACGGCCATTCCGGGTATGGCCTGCGCCTTCATCAGGGGCGTAACGGTACGTTCCACGACGTCAGCCAGCTGTTTTTCTGACATCGGCGCGGCAAAAGCAGAGCAAGCAACGCTGAGCAGCAGCGCGCAGCTTAGGGATTTTTTCATCATCAGTTATCTTCCGTAATAGCGAGTCAAGGGGATGTCCGGGCCCGTCAGACGTTCGTAGTCTGGGTGATTTGACTGAGGCTGACAAACGGTTAAATTTAGCATTAGCTGTTAATTTTTCTAACGGAAGGGACCATGACACGCAGCTATCTCCCTCTTAATTCGCTTCGGGCGTTCGAAGCCGCCGCCAGGCACCTCAGTTTTACTCATGCCGCGATTGAGCTGAATGTGACCCATTCCGCGATTAGCCAGCACGTGAAGGCGCTGGAACAACACCTTAACTGCCAGCTGTTTGTCCGCGTTTCGCGCGGGTTGATGTTAACCACCGAAGGCGAGAATCTGCTGCCGGTGCTGAATGACTCCTTCGATCGTATCGCAGGCATGCTGGATCGCTTTGCTAACCATCGGGCGCAGGAGAAGTTGAAAATTGGCGTGGTGGGGACCTTTGCCACTGGGGTGTTATTCTCACAGCTGGATGATTTCCGTCGCAGTTATCCGCATATCGATCTTCAGCTTTCCACGCACAACAATCGCGTCGATCCGGCAGCGGAAGGGCTTGATTACACCATTCGCTACGGTGGGGGAGCGTGGCACGGCACGGAGGCGACGTTCCTCTGTTCAGCGCCGCTGGCACCACTTTGCACGCCTGACATTGCAGCCGCGCTGCACACCCCTGCCGATATCCTGAAGTTTACCCTGCTGCGCTCTTACCGGCGCGATGAGTGGACAGCCTGGATGCAGGCCGCCGGAGAAAACCCGCCTTCACCCACGCATCGGGTGATGGTGTTTGATTCGTCGGTCACTATGCTGGAGGCCGCACAGACAGGCACAGGCATTGCTATCGCCCCTGTCGATATGTTTACCCATCTGCTGAACAGCGAGCGCATTGTGCAGCCGTTTACGACGCAGATTGATCTTGGCAGTTACTGGCTAACGCGGCTGCAGTCACGCGCCCAAACCCCGGCAATGCGTGAATTTGCTCAGTGGCTGGTGGGGAAGATGCAGAAATAACAGGCCCGCCGGAGGGCGGGCCAGGTGTGTCAGATAGTGACTACGGCAATCAGTGTGACCACGGTCAGGATGGTTGCCAGACCGTAGAACACCCATTTACCGCTCGGTACGTGGATCTTAAGATCATGCATCGCATGATGGATACGGTGCAGGCCGCACCACAGCGGCAGGACAATCATCAGGAAGATGAATACCCGACCAATAAAACTACCTGCAAATGCCAGGACGCGCTCATAGCTCAGCGCATCACCGGGGAACAGACCCAGCGGCAGCATAATGCCGACCAGCAGGATAATGACAGGTGCAATGGTGGCACTCCACATGCCGCCTGCGCCAAAGAGGCCCCAGAAGACCGGCTCGTCTGAACGTTTTGGATTTGGATTGATCACAATAGTCTCCTTACCAGAACAGTGCGACAAACAGAATGACCACAGAGACCACTGCCGTCACTGCCCAAAGCCCTTTAATGACCGGCTCTGGCCCCATTTTCTCGCCTTTTACGATAATATTCGCCGCTTTTGGCGCCAGTTCAAACCAGGTTTTAGTATGAAGCAGGGCGGCTGCGAGCACAATCAGGTTCAGGATCACGATGATCGGGTTTTGCAGGAACCCGACAAAACTGGCCCAGGTTTCAGGACCATGTTTGAGGGCAAAGACGCCATACATCAGTTCAAGGCTGAACCAGACCGCAGGCACCGCAGTGCCTTCACGCAGCATATAGAAGCGATAAAACGGCAGTTTCTTCCACCAGGTGGACGGCATCGGCCGCACGTAGGCTTTGCGTTTAGTCGTCATCATGCACTCCTTAGCGTGGTTTCAGGGTGGCGATAAGAAAGTCTTTCGAGCTTTCCACTTTACCCTGCTGAATAGCGGCGGCCGGGTCGACGTGCTTCGGACAGACTTCGGAGCAGTAGCCCACAAAAGTACAGCTCCAGACGCCGTTCTGGCTGTTAAGCTGCGGCATACGTTCTTTTTTACCGTGGTCGCGGCTATCCTCGTTGTAGCGGTGCGCCAGCGTGATCGCCGCCGGGCCGATGAACTCAGGGTTCAGGCCAAACTGTGGACACGCGGCGTAGCAAAGACCGCAGTTGATGCACCCGGAGAACTGATGGTATTTCGCCATCTGGGCGGGTGTCTGGGTATTCGGTCCCTGATCCGGCGTGCGCGGGTTGCCAATGATGTACGGCTTAATGGCTTCCAGGCTTTCGATAAAGTGGGTCATATCGACCACCAGATCGCGCTCAATCGGGAAGTTGCCCAGCGCTTCAACCTTGATGCCTTTGGTGTAATCACGCAGGAAGGTTTTACAGGCCAGTTTCGGTACTTTGTTCACCATCATGCCGCAGGAGCCGCAGATGGCCATGCGGCAGGACCAGCGATAGCTCAGGTCCGGTGCCAGGTTATCCTTGATATAGCCGAGCGCATCCAGCAGAGAGGTTTGCTCGTCATAGGGCACTTCATAGAAAGCGCTGTGTGGCGCGGTGTCCACTTCCGGGTTGTAGCGCACCACTTCAACTTTCAGTGTTTGCATCTCAGCCATTCGCCTTCTCCTTCTTCTCGGCGGCTTCTGCTTCTGCGCCGTAAACGCGTTTAGCCGGTGGCAGCGTTGTGATCTTCACGTCGCTGTAGTCCAGACGAGTGGTGCCATCCGCGTCGCGCCAGGCGAGGGTGTGTTTCAGGAAATTGACGTCGTCACGCTCGGTGCAGCCCTCATCAAGACGCTGATGCGCCCCGCGTGACTCTTTGCGTGCCAGCGCAGAGTGCGCCATACATTCCGCGACGTTCAGGCCGTGACCGAGCTCGATGGTATAAAGCAGGTCGGTGTTGAACACGCTGGAGGTGTCGGTGATGCGCACGCGTTTGAAACGCTCCTGCAGTTCCGCCAGCTTATCGACGGTTTTCTGCATCAGCTCTGGTGTACGGTAGATACCGCAGCCCTCTTCCATCGACATGCCCATTTCGTCGCGGATTTTCGACCAGTTTTCGTTGCCTTCCTGGTTGACCAGATCCTTCAGCCGTTTCTCGACATCAGCGACCTGCGCGTCCAGTGCTGCGCCGTTGGCTTCGCCCGCCGTTGCGGCACGCTCCATTGCGCGTTCACCCGCCATGCGGCCAAAGACAACCAGCTCCGCCAGTGAGTTTGACCCGAGACGGTTGGCACCGTGCAGGCCGACAGAGGAGCATTCGCCGACGGCGAACAACCCTTTGATGCGCGTTTCACACTGCTGGTCGGTTTCGATCCCACCCATGGTGTAGTGCGCTGTTGGGCGTACCGGAATCGGCTCTTTCACCGGGTCGACACCCACGTAGGCTTTTGCCAGCTCGCAGATGAACGGCAGACGTTCCAGCAGTTTCTTCTCGCCGAGGTGACGCAGATCGAGGTAGACCACATCGCCACGCGGCGTGGAGATCGTGTTGCCTTTGCGCCACTCATGCCAGAAGGCCTGAGACACTTTGTCGCGCGGGCCGAGTTCCATGTATTTGTTTTTCGGCTCACCGAGCGGCGTTTCCGGGCCCATGCCGTAATCCTGCAGATAACGGTACCCATTCTTGTTGACCAGAATACCGCCTTCGCCGCGGCAACCTTCCGTCATCAGAATGCCGGAACCCGGCAGGCCGGTAGGGTGATACTGGACAAATTCCATATCGCGCAGCGGTACGCCGTGGCTGAGCGCCATGCCCATACCGTCACCGGTGACGATGCCGCCGTTGGTGTTGTAGCGGTAAACCCGGCCCGCGCCGCCCGTTGCCATCACTACCGCGTTAGCGCGGATCTGCACGAGCGTGCCTTCCATCATGTTCATCGCCACCAGACCGCGCGCGTGACCGTCATCGACCAGAATATCGAGGACAAAATGTTCGTCAAAACGCTGGATTTGTGGGAACTGAAGGGAGGTCTGGAACAGGGTGTGCAGCATGTGGAAGCCGGTCTTATCGGCGGCAAACCAGGTGCGTTCAATTTTCATTCCGCCGAAGCGACGAACGTTGACGCTGCCGTCCGGACGGCGGCTCCACGGGCAGCCCCACTGTTCAAGCTGGGTCATTTCCGTTGGACAGTGATGTACAAAGTAGTCAACGACATCCTGTTCGCAAAGCCAGTCGCCCCCTGCAACCGTGTCGTGGAAATGGTATTCGAAGCTGTCATGATCCTGCGCAACGGCGGCGGATCCTCCTTCTGCGGCAACCGTGTGGCTGCGCATCGGATAGACTTTTGAAATCAGTGCGATTTTAGCGTTGGGATTAGCCTGTGCTGCAGCAATCGCAGCACGTAATCCCGCTCCGCCAGCGCCTATTACGGCAAGATCGGCTTGAAAAGTTTGCACGACATTCCTCCAGATTTTTGTTATTTCGCAACGCGATAAACTAAAGGTAGCCCACCTGTCCGCAAGGACGATTGCGAAAGCGTTTCCACTGCTCCTTTATGGGTAAAGAAGTATAACCGCGCGAACGGCAGGGAAATTTGACGTGTTCGATTTTTTTGCTGTTCTGTGCGGTGATTTATCATCGTGAATGATGAATTCCGTCACGTGATAGTTGCCCAAAATGAAATGCGATTTTTATTGCGCAAAATTTGTCTCTGTCCGTGCTAACGAGTAGACTTCGTGCCCTTGTCTGAAATCGGAGAATTACCCATGAGCGAAACGGCCACCTGGCAGCCGAGCGCATCCATCCCCAATCTGCTGAAACGCGCTGCAATTATGGCGGAGATCCGCCGCTTCTTTGCCGACCGCGGAGTCCTTGAGGTGGAAACGCCGTGCATGAGTCAGGCTACGGTAACGGATATTCATCTGGTGCCGTTTGAAACCCGTTTTGTTGGCCCCGGCCATTCACAGGGCATGAACCTCTGGCTGATGACCAGCCCGGAATACCACATGAAACGCCTGCTGGCGGCAGGGTGTGGCCCGGTGTATCAGTTGTGCCGCAGCTTCCGTAATGAAGAGATGGGGCGTCACCATAATCCGGAATTCACCATGCTGGAGTGGTACCGTCCGCATTACGATATGTACCGCCTGATGAACGAGGTAGACGATCTGCTGCAGCAGGTTCTCGACTGCTCAGAAGCGGAAACGCTCTCTTATCAGCAGGCTTTCCAGCGTTATCTGGAAATTGATCCACTGTCAGCGGATAAAACCCAGCTGCGCGAAGTCGCGGCAAAACTGGATCTGAGCAACGTGGCGGATACTGAAGAAGATCGCGACACGCTGCTGCAACTGCTCTTCACCTTTGGGGTTGAACCGCAGATTGGCAAAGATCGTCCGACTTTCGTCTACCACTTCCCGGCAAGCCAGGCTTCTCTGGCGCAGATCAGCACTGAAGATCACCGCGTGGCGGAGCGTTTTGAGGTCTATTACAAGGGCATTGAGCTGGCGAATGGTTTCCACGAACTGACCGACGCCCGCGAACAGCAGCAGCGTTTTGAGCAGGATAACCGCAAGCGCGCCGCGCGCGGTCTGCCGCAGCAGCCTATTGATACTAACCTGCTGGAGGCCCTGAAAGCGGGTCTGCCGGATTGTTCTGGCGTGGCGTTGGGTGTGGATCGTCTGGTGATGCTGGCGCTGGGCGCAGAACAGCTGGGCGATGTGATTGCTTTTACCGTCGATCGAGCCTGACGGCAGTACCCCCTCTCCCACGGGAGAGGGGGTACTGGCTGGCTTACAAACTCCCCGCCGGGCGTTTACGCGCCGCAGAGGTTAATGTTTTTCCTGTCTTAAGTCCGTCCAGGCTTTCCAGACGCATCTGGAACGGTGGGAACGGCATATCAATACCGTGCTCACGGAAGCCAGCCAGAATCAGCTGGTGGATCTCATGGCGTAGCGGCATACGGTGCCCCATTTCGGCGGCGTAAATACGCAATTCGAAAATCTGGATACCCTGCTGGAGATCGACCAGGAACACTTCCGGCGCCGGGTTATCAAGGACCAGCGTGCAGCGTTCGGCGGCGGTGTAGAGGATCTGTGTGACCTCTTCACTGTTGGCATCCGAGGGCGCCGGTACCGTCAGCACCACACGCGTGACGGAGTCTGACAGCGACCAGTTGATAAACTGCTCGGTGATAAACGCCTTGTTGGGCACGATGATCTCTTTGCGATCCCAGTCGCTGATGGTGGTGGCGCGGGTGTTGATTTTGGTGATGCTGCCTGTCAGATCGCGGATCGTCACCGTATCGCCAATACGAATCGGTTTTTCAAACAGGATAATCAGGCCGGACACAAAGTTAGCGAAAATCTCCTGCATGCCAAAGCCCAGACCAAACGTCAGCGCGGCAACCAGCCACTGCAATTTAGACCACTCAATACCAATCATGGAGAATCCAACCATCCCGCCAAAGAGCAGAATCAGGTATTTGGTGATGGTGGTAATGGCATAGCCCGTACCAGGAGTTAAATCCAGGTGCTGCAACAGCGCCAGCTCCAGCAGTGCCGGGAAATTACGCACCAGCTGCGTGGTGATGATCAACACCAGAATGGCAATCAGCACCGCACCTAAGGTTATGGGCTCCAGGCTCTCCACACCCTGCACCGTGGACGTCACATCCCACAGCGAGATGTTCTCCAGGAAACCAAACGCGGAGTGGATTTCTGACCACAGGAAGATCACCGACAGCAGCGCAATCAGCATCAGGATGGAGCGTACCAGACGCAGAGACTGGGTGCTGATAGCGTCGAGATCCAGCTCAACCTCGTCCGCATCTATCGTGCCTTCGGTGCTGTTGACGTGGTTTGGCTCATCCTCGCCTCGCGCACGCTGGGCGAGGATCTCTGCCCGACGGTGCTTGGCGCGGTCAAACGCCAGACGGCGTCGCTGGATCAACATCCCCCGGCGGATGACGTGATAGATCACCAGCAGCAGGAACCAGATGGCAACGGAGGTTTCCAGTCGCGCCAGCAGTGCCTGCGAGGTCGCCAGGTAACCCACCGCCGCTGCCAGCATGGCAACCAGGGGGGCGCACAGCAGCAGGTTCCAGAGCATGCGGTTGAACATGTTGTCGCCGCTGCCGGTTTTATCCAGATAGAGCGGTATACCAGCCCGTTTCAGGCTGAGCGTGACGATGGCCAGCGCACCGCATATCAACATAAAGCAGAGACGGCCCAGCGAGCCCGAAAACTCCCGGTCATTGAGATTATCAAACATGATCAGCGCCATAATCAGCGGCACAATCAGCCCGATGCTCATCAGGTAGTAACGCATGGCGCGCGCCACGCGGTTACGCGGCCAGCCAAAGTGAGCAATGAACAGACCATTCGGTCGCGCAAACGTGGCGCAAATCATCACTACCCACAGCAGGGGAACGGTAGCGGTCACGCCATCGCCAATGGCGACCGCGAGCGGGTAGGGCCAGGCCTCCCTCAGGCCATAACCGAGCGTCATCCACAGGACCGGCAGCGGCGAGGCGACAAGTATTGACCAGAACACGGTACGCAGCGTCAGCCAGAAGTGATCCTGCGTAACCTTACCCACCCGGGCGCTGGAGCGTTCCAGGAAGCGGGTGAAGTGTCTGCGTGAGTAAATGCTAAAGCCCACCAGAATCAACGCGCCCAGAAGAGGGAAAATGGTCTCTTTGCTGGTGAGCATCATCACGCTGGCTTTTCCAAGCTGGCTAAAGGTATCCAGCGAGATCAAACGGCGCAGATCCTGAACGATCTCGATTGGCCATGAGAAGGTCATTGGGCGCACGTCAGAGGTCCAGAAGAGATAACGGTGCGTTGCCTCGTTCACCTCTTTCAGCGCATCTTCCAGCTGACTGTTGGAGACCTTCAGCTTGGTCAGCTCCAGAATCAGCGTATCCCCGCCCTGTAACAGGGAGTTCAGCAGCTCGCGCTGGGTCCGCAACTGGGCTTCCAGAATACGGTTTTGCTCGCTGGTGAGAGGCTGCCCATCGGCCTGACGGATCTGGCGGATTTGCGGCTGTTTATTGAGAAGGTCTTCATAGTGCAGGCGTTGAACACGCAGCTGCGCCATCTCGGTATCCAGCTGCTGCGGTTTTGGCATCTCCGGTAGGCGTGAAACCTGGGCGCGTAATGCCTCTCCCAGCAGGTTGGACGAGCCCAGCCACTGAGACTGCTCGCGCAGGGTGTTGAGCGCCTGGCGAACCTGAAGGGTTTGATTGGTGGCCTGACGTTGCTGAGACGCCACCAGATCCATACGCTGCGCCTGCTGATTCAGTGCAGCAGAGAGTTCACGGTTAACCTTAAACTGGTCAACGATGCCCGCTGGCAGGTTATCGCTGTTTTCTGCCAGCAGCTCGGTGCTTTCCAGCGCGCGCTCAGCTTCACGCTGGCGCTGGCTGTTAAGTTGATTACGTAAAGCCTGCAGGTAAGCATCGAGCTGTTCGCTCTGCTTTTGCGCCAGTTCGGAGCGCATCCGCGACAGCTCCTGGCGGTTGTTTGCCGAGAGCTGCGCCAGCTCCAGTTCATCGACCAGTGCTTTAAGTCTGGCTGATTCAGCCTGAAGCGACAGATTTTGCGCCTGGTTCTGCGGTGTGTTACCCGTTTGGGTACCGATACGGCGCTCAACCTCGTTGAGCTGACGGCGGGCATCGGTTTGCTGTTGCGGAAGCTGGCTCAGCGAGTCGGCGATTTCACGTGCGCGTTCCTGCTCCTGCTGTGCCAGACGGCTCTTTTCCAGAAGCTGACTGCTAACCTGCAGGATCTCCTGATTCAACGCGTCAGAGGTCATGCCAGCAGGCACATCGCGCGGTTCATCGCGCAGATTGCTCAACTGATTGCGTAGCGTTTGCGAGAGTTTGGGGAAGTTGTCGATAACCTGCTGATATTGCTGAGCGCGCTCAAGGGAGCCTTTCCGCTCCTCAAGCGCATTCAGTGCAGACTGGAGCGACTCCACGGTCTCTGGCTGAGCGGGTTTTGCCGCTTTCGCCTGCTCCAGTTCCTGGGTTATCTGTTTTGCGTCGGGGGCTGTCGCTGCGTACGCCCCCATGCTGAGGCACCAGGCCATCAGTAGTACGATAATCGGGCGCACGTCAGCGTTCCTTCTGTTGTTAGCCTTCGTCTTTTTTGTCGTCAACCAGCGGGCTGGCGTCAAGTTCGGCCTTGATCTCTTCTTCCGGGAGCGGTGCAGGCTCTGCATCCGGCGTCACGAAAGGTTCAGTCGAGACCGCCAGCGGCTGGCCGAGTTTGGTGACTGACAGGCTCTGGAGCTGTTCAGCCAGCTTCACTTTGCCAGGGGCAAAGAGGTTGATAACCGTGGAACCCAGCTTGAAGCGACCCATCTCCTGGCCTTTCAGCAGAGCGACTGCGCCTTCTTCTTCACCGGCAGGCCAGGTCCAGCGTTTGATCACGCCTTCACGTGGTGGGGTGATGGTTCCAGCCCAGACCGTTTCGATGCTGCCGACAATCGTTGCACCCACCAGAATCTGCGCCATTGGGCCAAATTCAGTATCAAACAGGCAGATGACGCGTTCGTTACGCGCGAACAGGTTGGGAACGTTTTGCGCGGTCAGGTGGTTCACGGAGAACAGATCGCCCGGCACGTAGATCATTTCACGCAGGATCCCGTTGCACGGCATGTGCACGCGGTGATAGTCACGCGGAGAGAGATAGGTGGTGGCGAAGGTACCGTTGCGGAACAGATCCGCCATCAGGTAGTTACCCGCCAGCAGCGCTTCCAGGCTGTAGTTGTGGCCTTTTGCCTGCAGGATTTTGTCGTCTTCGATGTTACCCAACTGGCTAATCACGCCATCTGCAGGCATGACCAGCACGTTAGGATCGGTATCAACCGGGCGGACTTCGTCGCGCAGTGGGCGCACGAAGAATTCGTTGAAGGTGCGATAGCTGGCGGTATCTGGCTTCTGCGCCTCTTTCATGTCGACCTTGTAATATTTTACGAAAAGGTCGATGACCAGTTTGGTCAGCCAGCCCGCTCGTTTGCTCGCGCCCCAGCCCGCCAGGCGAGTGAGCCACAGTTTTGGCAGAATGTATTGAAGCGAAAGTTTAAATGCGTTTAACAAGGTAGCCTCCAGGCCATTTTTTGTCGTTCCTGATCCGGCTGTAATCAGCCGGAACCTGAAAAAAGGGGACGATTTTAGCGATGCTTAGCTTAGTTGTCAGTTATCAGAATCAGAAAAGTTTTTACGCGTTTTTACCTGATCCATGCTCTCAAGAATGCGGTGGTAGTTATCAAAGCGGGTCTCCGCAATCTCACCTTTCTCGACCGCTTCGCGGATGGCACAGCCCGGGTCGTTATCATGTTTACAGTCCCGGTATTTGCAAGCCCCTAAATAATCATGGAATTCGACAAATCCGTTGAAGATTTGTTCCGGCTCAAGGTGCCACAAACCGAATTCGCGCACGCCCGGAGAGTCAATCACATCGCCGCCATGCGGGAAGTGGTAGAGACGAGAAGCGGTAGTGGTGTGCTGGCCCAGACCCGAGACATCAGAGACATCGTTAGTCAGAATTTCTTGCTGGAGACCGAGAAGATTATTCAGCAGGCTGGATTTCCCCACGCCGGACTGACCCGCAAAGATACTGATGCGCCCGGTCAGCGCTTCTTCTAAGGGTTTCAGGCCATCTTTGGTGTAGCTGGAGACCATCAGCACGCGATAACCGATCTTGCGGTAGATATCCATCTGCTCATTCACGAAGTCCATACCTTCATCATCCAGCAGATCGATCTTGTTCAGAACAATGATTGGCTCAACCTGTAACGTTTCGCAGGCAACAAGGTAGCGGTCGATAATATTGAGCGACAGCTCGGGCAAAATCGCCGAGACGATGACGATCTGGTTGATATTGGCGGCAATGGGTTTTACCCCGTCGTAGAAATCGGGACGGGTAAGTACCGACGTGCGCTCGTGAACCGCTTCAACGATACCTTTGACCGTTACGCCTTCCGCCGCCTCTTTACCTGGACGCCAGACAACGCGATCGCCGGTAACCAGCGAACGGATAGTCCGTCGAATGTTGCAACGGTGGATCTCACCGTCGGCGGATTCCACGTCGGCATGCATACCGAAACGGCTGATGACGACGCCTTCCGTCGGCTCACCAAACAGGTTGTCGTCGTAATCGACCTTCTCCGAAGTGGTTTTAAGGCGGCGCTGGTGATTGGCATTCACGCGGCGCTGCTGCCCTTTGGAGAGTTTATTTTTACTCAATCGCGCTGGCTCCTGGTCGCCCGTAAGGGGCAAAACCTCTATGATACACTCTAATTAATACTAGTTAACCTGCTACAGCCGGTTATGCGAGAAGGGTGGAAAATAACATGAGCGCGGATGAAAACAACCTGATTTGGATCGATCTTGAAATGACCGGGCTGGATCCCGAGCGCGATCGCATTATTGAGATTGCCACGCTGGTCACCGATGCAAACCTGAATATTCTGGCGGAAGGGCCAACCATTGCGGTGCACCAGTCCGACGATCAGCTGGCGTTGATGGATGAGTGGAACGTGCGTACCCACACCGGCAGCGGGCTGGTTGAACGGGTGAAGGCGAGCACGATGGGCGACCGCGAGGCGGAGCTGGCGACGCTTGAGTTTCTGAAAAAGTGGGTCCCGGCGGGCAAATCCCCTATCTGTGGTAATAGCATTGGCCAGGATCGTCGTTTCCTGTTTAAGTACATGCCGGAGCTGGAGTCTTACTTCCACTACCGTTATCTGGACGTGAGCACCCTCAAAGAGCTGGCGCGCCGCTGGAAACCCGAAATCCTCGATGGCTTTAAAAAGCAGGGTACGCATCAGGCGATGGACGATATCCGTGAGTCCGTCGCGGAGCTGACGTACTATCGCGAAAACTTTATTAAGCTGTGATTTTGAGACCTGGCGCCTTGCGTGGCCGGGTTTTTGTCGTTAAATTGTTCAGCTTGCCGATTAAATAAGCACTTGAACTGATTTTCGAAAAAATCGCGTTGAGGGGGGTTGCAGCTAAAAGGATTTCTCGTATAATGCGCCTCCCGTAACGACAGAGAAATACGCGTTACGACAGCAACAAAAGCAGTACAAATTTGCGGGAATAGCTCAGTTGGTAGAGCACGACCTTGCCAAGGTCGGGGTCGCGAGTTCGAGTCTCGTTTCCCGCTCCAAAATTTGAAAAGTATCGCAAGATACGCCAGCACCAGAACACCCAAGCGGGAATAGC
>NZ_JALW01000088.1:0-30536 GCF_000710795.1 Enterobacter sp. T1-1
CCGGAAAAGACCCCCCCCCGGTTCCCCCCCAGGGGGGGGGGGAAAAAAAACCCCCCGCCACTTCCGCCGTTTTGGTCATGAAGATGTCCTGTACCACCACAAAGTCGAGCGCCTCAAAGCCGCTGCGCACCAGGCCCAGGTCGGCCTCGGTCTGCAGCGGGTCTTCCCCCATGATGTAATAGGCTTTGACTTTACCTTCCAGGGCGAGATGCGGCACCTCGGTAATACGCGTGCCGACGCGATCGTCCATTACCGTAACGTCAATTCCCCAGGCATCGGCGAACTTCTGCCTGACAGCCGGGTCCGTCACGTCCTGATAGCCGGGGAACATATTGGGCAATACGCCCATGTCACACGCTCCCTGCACGTTATTTTGTCCGCGAACGGGACCGACGCCGACGGCAGGGCGACCAAGATTACCGGTTAACAGCGCCAGACTCGAAAGCCCTTTTACCACATCTACGGCCTGACCAAACTGTGTGACGCCCATTCCCCACATCACGGTCGCGGAAGGGGCCGCTGCGAAAGTGCGCATCGCCTGGCGGACATCGTGGGCGGGTATGCCGGTCAGATGTTCGACCTTCTCTGGCGCGTACTCTTTCACCGTCTGCCGGTAGGCCTCAAGCCCCTCCGTGAAGCGTGCGACGTAGTTTTTGTCGTACAACTCCTCTTCCAGCAGCACATAGCCAAAGGCGTTAACCAGTGCCATATTGCTGCCGTTTTTCAGTTGCAGATGTTGGTCGGCAATGCGGGCTGTTTCAATCCGACGCGGATCGCAGACGATAATTTTCGCACCGTTCTCACGGGCTTTCAGCACGCGGCGGGCGACTATTGGATGGGAATCGGCGCAGTTGTATCCGAAAACCAGCAGGCATTTTGAGTGTTCAATGTCGTTAATGGAATTACTCATCGCGCCGTTGCCCAGCGTTTCCTGCAAACCCGCCACGGAAGGCCCGTGGCAGACGCGTGCGCAGCAGTCCACGTTGTTGGTATGGAGTACCGCACGGGCGAATTTCTGCATCACATAGTTGGTTTCATTGCCCGTCCCCCGGGAAGAGCCGGTGGTCATGATGGACCGCGGGCCGAACTGCGCTTTAATGTTTTTAAGCTTGTTGGCGGTATAACGAATGGCCTCGTCCCAGGTGACCGGGGTAAAGGGTTCGCCTTTGTGGTAGCGGATCATCGGTTGCGTCAGGCGAGGGGTGAGCAAGCGGGTATCGTTAAGGAAGTCCCAGCCGTAAAAGCCTTTCAGGCACAAGGTGCCCTGATTGGTTACGCCGTCTGCGGCTTCGGCACGGATAATACGGTTATTTTCAACAACGAGGTTTAATTTACAGCCTGCACCACAGTAAGGGCAGACGCTGGCGATTTTTTTCATCAATAACAGACCTGTTAAGAAATGAAGCAAGATGACCGGAGAGCCCGATCCCGTAAAGAGGAGTAAGCAGGAAGTGTGCCATCTTTACGATGCGTGTTTCACAGGGTGTTATGAGGGGGGGAGGGGTGTCATCGTCAGGCTGGTCGACAGTTATGACGATGACACGTTAGCTAATTTTAAAGGTCGTCCATTGTGTAACCCACAACAATTTCCAGCGTTTTACGAATGACGTCGGCCTGAACCACGTCATCCGTCGCTTCCAGCGTCTGGATCAGCCAGAGAATGATCGCTTTGTTGGTAAGGTGACCTTCCGTGGCCAGGACACAACGTACTGCAGTAGAAAAAATCGCGGATTCTTCAGCAAAACGATCGCCAGCGTGGCGGAAATACTCCGACAAAGCGCTGTCCAGAAAAGCCGAATGGTATTCGGGTTGTGGCTGAATATTCTGTCTCATTTGTTCTCACCGTAGCTGTTAAATTGCAGTCAATGTATTTTCCTGGGATTGGACGGTTTTCCATCACCAAATAACGGCACTACATTGTCTCTGTTATCCTTGAGAGATCCCTCTCTGATTGGTCGTCCTTGCGCGGTTCTGCGACGTATAAAGGCGCTGTTTTTTGAGCCGATGTCGGCTATCACCCTCGCCAGTGTCTCCCGCCGCCGGGGATCCTTTTCATGTATTTGCATTTTACGCAGACGCTGTACCAGAGAATCGGTCGTCAGTGGCCCCCGTTCTTTCAGGAGGGAAAGCACGGCTTCACCGATAAGCTGGTCTGTGAGTCTTTCAGCGTCACTGCGATTCATAACGTTACCGTTCGAAGAGCAAACCAAGCAGCATGTGGTAATGCTGTTCCTCTTCCGGCCCTTCGGCCTTTTCGAGGCGACTTAAAAGTTTGGTGCAGAGCGACTTGCGGTTGAGGTTTCGCCCGTCGCTAAGAATTTCAACCACAACTTCACCCAGCGTTTCCTGTTGCGTTGGAAGCGCGGCTTTTTCGAAGTACTGCGCAATAGCGGCGGCAGAATCTGCGACGTAACCGTTCTGTTGCATGTTTCGCTCCTGTAAAATTTAGTAATCACTAACGTTACATTTAAGGTATACATAAATCCCAAATCTGTACATTAAAAATGTACAGATTTTTAAATATTTTATGATATATTTTATAAACTTTTTACATTTCAGTGGGTTATTCATGGAGTTTGTAACGGTATCGTAACAGAATATATTGTACAACTTGAAGAGTCGTGGTTAAGTTGTACAACATCGAAAACTCGGGTCATAAACGTCCTAAATCATTGAGACGTAAATTATTTGCCTGACAATTAATATGCTATAACAGAACTCTATCCACGCGTTTTCGTGGCCAAACCCCTAACCCCTCCAGGAAAAGCATGCTGACAACCATCATATACCGCAGCCATATCTGCGATGACGTTCCGGTGAAAGCGCTGGAAACCATGGTCGCTGCTGCAGATAGTAAAAACCGACAATCCGACGTCACGGGGATCCTGTTGTTTAACGGCACGCACTTTTTTCAGTTGCTCGAAGGGCCAGTCGAAAACGTGACCGCCATTTATGAGCAGATCTGCCGCGATCCGCGTCACCACAATGTGGTGGAACTGATGCGCGATCACGGACCTTCCCGGCGTTTTGGCAATGTTGGGATGGAGCTCTTTGATTTGCGTCACTTCGACCGGGAAGATGTTCTTCAGCAGGTGCTTAATAAGGGCACGACCCGCTATCAGCTGACCTATAACGATCGTCCGTTGCAATTCTTCCGCACGTTTGTTGAGGCAACCGAGAAGGCCAACTATTTTGAATTGCCGCCCGCCGATGCCTGGGATTTTATCCCCGAGGAGACGCCGTTATCCGCACAACCGCCGGTGGTAGCAAAAGGGGCGGACTGCAGCTTTGCATTTCAGCCGATTGTGGATCCCTTTATGCAGGAGGTGGTCTCCTGGGAAGCACTGCTGCGCACGCCATCCGGCGACTCGCCACGGGCCTATTTTGCGGCGCTTCCGCGCGAAGAGGTCTACGCAGCAGATTTGCACAGCAAACAGGTTGCGCTCTCCATGGCCAGTGCGCTGGGGTTACAGAATCAGACGCTGTCGATTAACCTGTTGCCCATGACGCTGGTCAATGTCCCGCATGCCGTCGATTTCCTGCTCTCCGCTATCGACGCGAACGGCTTTGTGCCGGAGCAAATTGTGGTGGAATTCACCGAAAGTGAAGCCATCTCGCGCTTCGATGAGTTTACCCATTCGGTCCGGCAGTTAAAAAGTGCCGGTATCAGCGTGACGATCGATCACTTCGGGGCCGGTTTTGCCGGGCTGCAGTTGCTGGCCCAGTTCCAGCCGGACAGAATTAAGATTAATCGCGATCTGGTGCTGGATGTGCATAAAAGCGGTCCGCGTCAGGCCATCATTCAGGCGATTATCAAGTGCTGTTCCTCGCTGGAAATTCAGTTCTGCGCCGTTGGCGTAGAGAAGGCTGAGGAGTGGATGTGGCTGGAATCTGCGGGAATTTCCCAGTTCCAGGGACACCTGTTTGCCAGCCCCCGACATGGCGGCGTTCCGGCAATTTCGTGGCCCGAGAAAAAGTCTGGATTGTGATAAAGCTGTACAACCTTTGGCAGAGTTAACTGTACGTAAGGCGGAATTTAGACAACAATAGAGTTAACGGCGTGGATGGTGTCCTCACCATTCACCTGTTTCAAACTGAGGTCTTAGTTATACAAATAGCTTGTACAATCTGATAAGGTTGCTGTGGTTGGGTATGGAAGTATTGAGCGTGAGGGAGTTAATGGCCTATTACAGTATCGGCGAAGTCGCCGAACGATGCGGTATCAACCCCGTTACGCTGCGTGCCTGGCAGCGCCGTTATGGTTTGTTGAAGCCGCAGCGCAGTGAAGGGGGTCATCGTCAGTTCGACGACGAGGATATCCTGCGTATTGAAGAGATCAAACGTCTGATGAAATCAGGCGTTTCGGTGGGGAAAGTAAAAGCCTTGCTGGAAAACAAGGAAGTGATGACCCAGGGTAACTGGGCCGCTTTCCAGGAAGAGATGATGACCGTTTTGCGCTATGCCAGCCCGGCAAAACTGCGCGCAAAAATTGGCGAGTTTCGCCGCGATCACGCCATGGATGCGCTGATCGACAACATTATTACCCCCGTAAGGCAGCGCATGAATCAGGATCAAAATACGGTGCGCCACATGGCGAGCCTGTTTGATGGTGTGCTGATCGAATTCGCCGTGGCAAGCCTGGCAGAATCGCGTAAAAAAGCTGGTAAAGATGCGTTGCTCATCGGTTGGGAGTGCGACGACCGCACTCATCTGTGGCTTGAAGCCGCGCGCTTAGCCAATAAGGGCTGGCATATCGACGTGCTGGCAGAGCCGATTGATTCACCGCGTCCCGAACTCTTCCCCGGGCAGAAACTCTTTGTATGGACGGGAAAATCGCCCACGCCCCGTCAGCAGGAACAGCTCGATCACTGGCGTGAACAGGGTTTTTCCGTCGCCTTTCATCATTAATCATCAGAGGCCTTGAGGGCCTTTTTTTCTTTCTGTCCTGTCCTGCGCAAAAGCTATCTCAAAAATAGGCATTTCCGATGCATATTTTGCTTTTCCTTTTAATCAGACGAACGACGCAGCGAAATGCATTATTAATCAATGCATTGAACAATTAAATCCATCCCGCCAGCATCCTCTCACAGGGTCTATGCTTAATAAAACCAGGCAAAAAGGGCGATTAAGCCTAATGCCCCTGCTGTCAGAGGGTTGAAGTGATAATCGTTATCACTAACATGGTGTTATGCCCTGATGGCTTATCAGATGAGGTGGACCTATGGAACTGCATTCAGAAACCTTTAACCCTGCCGATTTCGCCTGGCGCGGTTTAACGCTCACGCCAGCGGCGGCGGCACATATTCATGAGCTGGTGGCGAAAAAGCCAGAGATCCTCGGCGTGCGTTTAGGGGTTAAGCAGACCGGCTGCGCGGGGTTTGGTTATGTGCTCGACACCGTCACCGAACCCGAAAAAGATGATCTGGTGTTTGAAACGGATGGCGCAAAACTGTATGTCGCGCTTCAGGCGATGCCGTTTATCGACGGCACTGAAGTGGACTACGTGCGTGAAGGTTTAAACCAGTTATTCAAATTTCATAACCCGAAAGCCCAGAACGAATGTGGCTGCGGCGAAAGCTTTGGGGTATAGGCGGTACTATGTCTCGTAATACTGAAGCAACGAGTGAAGTAAATACCTGGAGCGGCGGACACCTCAACTATAAAGAGGGGTTCTTCACCCAGCTGCAAACTGATGAACTGGCGAAGGGCATCAATGAAGATGTCGTGCGCGCAATTTCAGCCAAACGTAACGAGCCGGAGTGGATGCTCGAATTCCGCCTGAGCGCTTACCGGGCCTGGCTGGAGATGGAAGAGCCGCACTGGCTGAAAGCCCACTACGATAAGTTAAATTATCAGGATTACAGCTACTACTCTGCACCTTCCTGC
The DNA here is from genome assembly GCF_000710795.1 of Enterobacter sp. T1-1. Classification (NCBI taxonomy): domain Bacteria; kingdom Pseudomonadati; phylum Pseudomonadota; class Gammaproteobacteria; order Enterobacterales; family Enterobacteriaceae; genus Enterobacter; species Enterobacter sp. T1-1. The sequence continues at coordinate 5,887 of NZ_JALW01000088.1, forward strand.
GGCAGCTGTGACGACACCTGCGCCTCGCAGCCCGGCGCGGTACAGCAAACTGGCGCGGATAATAGCTTCCTGAGTAAAGAGGTGGAAGAGGCGTTTAACCAGCTTGGCGTGCCGGTTCGCGAGGGGAAAGAGGTGGCGGTGGACGCCATTTTTGACTCTGTCTCGGTGGCAACCACCTACCGTGAGAAGCTGGCAGAACAGGGGATCATTTTCTGCTCTTTCGGCGAAGCGATCCACGATCACCCGGAACTGGTGAAAAAGTACATTGGCACCGTGGTGCCGTCTAACGACAACTTCTTCGCGGCGCTCAACGCAGCGGTCGCCTCAGACGGCACCTTCATCTACGTGCCGAAAGGGGTACGTTGTCCAATGGAGCTGTCGACCTATTTCCGCATCAATGCGGAAAAGACCGGCCAGTTCGAGCGCACCATTCTGGTGGCGGACGAAGGCAGCTACGTCAGCTACATCGAAGGGTGTTCCGCGCCGGTGCGCGACAGCTACCAGCTCCACGCCGCGGTGGTTGAAGTCATCATCCATAAAGACGCCGAAGTGAAATACTCCACGGTGCAGAACTGGTTCCCGGGCGACGGTAATACCGGCGGTATCCTCAACTTCGTCACCAAGCGTGCGCTGTGCGAAGGCGAAAACAGCAAGATGTCCTGGACCCAGTCTGAAACCGGCTCGGCCATTACCTGGAAGTATCCGAGCTGTATTTTGCGCGGGGATAACTCCATCGGCGAGTTTTATTCCGTTGCGCTGACCAGCGGCCATCAGCAGGCGGATACCGGCACCAAGATGATCCACATTGGTAAAAACACCAAATCGACCATCATCTCAAAAGGTATTTCCGCCGGACACAGCCAGAACAGCTATCGCGGGCTGGTGAAAATTATGCCTACGGCCACCAACGCGCGAAACTTTACCCAGTGTGACTCCATGCTGATTGGCGCAGACTGCGGCGCGCATACCTTCCCGTACGTGGAGTGTCGCAACAACAGCGCCCAGCTTGAGCATGAGGCGACAACGTCGCGTATCGGGGAAGATCAGCTCTTCTACTGCCTGCAGCGCGGGATCAGTGAAGAAGATGCCATCTCGATGATTGTCAACGGCTTCTGTAAGGACGTGTTCTCTGAACTGCCGCTGGAATTTGCCGTTGAAGCCCAGAAACTCCTCGCCATTAGTCTTGAACACAGCGTCGGTTAAGGAAAGCACATGTTAAGTATTAAAGATTTACAGGTTAGCGTGGAAGACAAAGCCATCCTGCGTGGCCTCAATTTTGACGTCAAGCCGGGTGAAGTCCACGCCATTATGGGGCCGAATGGCTCCGGGAAAAGTACGCTTTCAGCGACGCTGGCGGGACGCGAAGATTACGAAGTGACCAACGGCTCGGTGGAGTTTAACGGCAAAGATTTGCTGGAGATGTCGCCGGAAGAGCGTGCGGGGGAGGGCATCTTTATGGCTTTCCAGTATCCGGTCGAAATTCCGGGCGTCAGTAATCAGTTCTTCCTGCAAACGGCGCTCAACGCGGTACGCAAATACCGTGGCCTGGAGGCGCTGGATCGTTTTGATTTTCAGGACCTGATGGAAGAGAAGATCAAGCTGCTGAAAATGCCGGAAGATCTGCTGACCCGCTCGGTAAACGTCGGTTTCTCCGGCGGCGAGAAGAAGCGCAACGACATTCTGCAGATGGCGGTGCTTGAACCTGAACTGTGCATTCTGGATGAGACCGATTCCGGTCTGGATATCGATGCACTCAAGATTGTCGCCGACGGGGTGAATTCTCTGCGCGACGGCAAACGGTCATTCATTATCGTCACCCACTATCAGCGTATTCTTGACTACATCAAACCGGATTACGTCCACGTGCTTTACCAGGGGCGCATTGTGAAATCCGGTGATTTCACGCTGGTCAAACAACTGGAGGAGCAGGGTTATGGCTGGCTTACCGAACAGCAGTAATGCGCTCCAGCAGTGGCACCGCCTGTTTGAAGCGCAGGGCGGAAGGCGTTCTGAGCAGGCACAACAGCACCTGCAACAGATGCTGCGCCTCGGTTTACCCACGCGTAAACATGAGAACTGGAAGTACACGCCGCTTGAGGGCCTGCTGAACGCTGAATTTGTCTCGCAACGGGCGGATATCACACCGACGCAGCGCGATGCACTGGCGCTGAATGTGGATGCCCTGCGCCTGGTGTTTGTCGACGGCCAGTTCCGTCCTGATCTGAGCGACAGCACCGACGAGAGCGGTTATACGATCGCCATTAATGATGAGCGCCAGAGCCTGACGGCACCCGTGCAGCCGGAGGTCTTTTTGCACCTTACCGAGAGCCTGGCGCAGAGTGTGACGCAGATTCACGTGAAGCGAAACCAGCGCCCGGCGAAACCGCTGCTGCTGATGCACATCACCCAGGGCCTGGACGGCGATGAAATCAATACCGCGCACTATCGCCACCATCTGGAGCTGGCGGAGGGGGCGGAAGCCACGATTATTGAACATTACGTCAGCCTCAACGATACCAGCCACTTTACCGGGGCGCGCCTGACGATGAATGTCGCCGCCAACGCTCAGCTGCACCATATCAAGCTGGCATTCGAGAACCCGCAGAGTCACCACTTTGCGCATAACGATATCCTGCTTGGACAAGATGCAGCGGCATACAGCCACAGCTTCCTGCTGGGGGGCGCGGTATTGCGTCACAATACCAGTACGCAGCTTAACGGCGAGAACACCACCCTGCGCATCAACAGCCTGGCGATGCCGGTCAAATCGGAAGTGTGTGATACGCGGACCTGGCTTGAGCACAACAAAGGCTACTGTAACAGCCGCCAGTTGCACAAAACCATTGTCAGCGACAAAGGCCGTGCGGTGTTTAACGGTCTGATCAATGTGGCGCAACACGCCATTAAGACCGACGGGCAGATGACCAACAACAACCTGCTGCTGGGGCGCCTGGCAGAAGTGGACACCAAGCCGCAGCTGGAGATCTATGCCGACGACGTCAAATGCAGCCACGGCGCCACGGTCGGGCGCATTGACGATGAACAGATGTTCTATTTGCGTTCGCGCGGTATTGACCAGCAGGCGGCGCAGAAAATGATTATCTACGCCTTTGCCGCAGAGCTGACGGAGGCGCTGGACGATGGCCTGTTAAAACAGCAGGTGCTGGCCCGTATTGGTCAGCGTCTGCCTGGAGGCGCAGCATGAGTTTTCCCGTAGAGAAAGTACGGGCCGATTTCCCGGTTCTGACCCGTGAAGTGAATGGACTGCCGCTGGCCTATCTCGACAGCGCTGCCAGCGCGCAAAAACCGAATCAGGTGGTGGATGCAGAAGCCGAATTCTACCGCCACGGTTACGCCGCCGTGCATCGCGGTATTCATACGCTGAGCGCAGAGGCGACCCAGCGTATGGAGAACGTCCGCACCCAGGTGGCCGCTTTTCTGAATGCGCGCTCGCCGGAAGAGCTGGTGTTTGTGCGCGGCACGACGGAAGGGATCAACCTGGTTGCCAACAGTTGGGGCAATGCGCAGGTGCACGCGGGCGATAACATCATCATCACCGAGATGGAACACCACGCCAATATAGTGCCGTGGCAGATGCTCTGTGAGCGTGTGGGTGCTGCGCTACGGGTCATCCCGTTGCATCAGGACGGCACGCTTCAGCTTGAGCACCTTGATGCCCTGCTGGACGACCGCACGCGGCTGGTGGCGATAACCCAGGTCTCTAACGTGCTGGGCACCGAAAACCCGGTAGCAGAGATCGTCGAAAAAGCCCACCGGGCGGGCGCGAAGGTCCTGATTGATGGCGCTCAGGCGGTGATGCATCACGCGGTGGATGTTCAGGCGCTGGACTGCGATTTTTACGTCTTCTCCGGGCATAAGCTTTATGGCCCAACCGGGATCGGCGTGTTGTATGTGAAAGACGATATTTTGCAGGCCATGCCGCCGTGGGAAGGGGGCGGCTCGATGATCGCCACCGTCAGCCTGTCGGAAGGGACCACCTACGCGCGCGCGCCGTGGCGTTTTGAGGCTGGTACGCCCAATACCGGCGGGATTATCGGGCTTGGGGCTGCTCTCTCTTATGTCTCCTCCATTGGCCTTGAGGCCATCCAGGAGTATGAGCAGATGCTGATGCACTACGCGCTGCAGGAGCTTGCCAGCGTGCCCGAGTTGACCCTGTATGGCCCGGCCAACCGGCAGGGCGTGATTGCGTTCAATCTGGGAAAACACCATGCCTATGATGTGGGCAGTTTCCTCGATAACTATGGCGTGGCCGTGCGTACGGGGCACCACTGTGCCATGCCGCTGATGGCATTTTATCAGGTCCCGGCAATGTGCCGCGCGTCGCTGGTGATGTACAACACAACGGAAGAGGTCGACAGGCTGGTGGCGGGGCTAAAACGCATTCACCAGTTGCTGGGCTAACGGAGAAGCGAACAATGGCAGAGTTGCCGGACAAAGATAAATTACTGCGTAACTTCGGACGTTGCGCAAACTGGGAAGAAAAGTATCTCTATATTATTGAGCTGGGGCAGCGTTTGCCGCCGCTCAGTGAAGCGGCGCATAACCCGGATAATATTATTCAGGGCTGCCAGAGCCAGGTGTGGATTGTGATGGAGCAAAAGGGCGACGGTACGATTGAATTGCACGGCGACAGCGATGCCGCGATTGTGAAAGGGCTTATCGCCGTGGTCTTTATTCTCTACCACCAGATGTCCGCGCAGGATATTGTCGCCTTTGATGTGCGCCCGTGGTTTGAAAAAATGGCCCTGACCCAACACCTCACCCCGTCCCGCTCCCAGGGGCTGGAAGCGATGATTCGCGCCATCCGCGCCAAAGCTGCAATCATTAGCTAGACTTACAGGACAGCATTCATTCTGTTTCGCGAGGTGGTTCCCGCCTCGCTGGTTTTTCAGCTTTCTGGCGTTCTGTCAGTGAATAAGGAATCTCAGCATGAAGCGCGCGTCTCTAATAACACTCTTACTCCTTGGTTCGCTCGGCGCTCTTAATTCGGCCAGTGCGATGGATTATCCGTTACCGCCCGCAGGCAGCCGTCTGATTGGGCAGAATCAAACCTACACAATACAGGAAGGGGATACCAAACTTCAGACCATCGCACGTCGGTTTAATACTGCGGCACAGCTCATCCTTGAAACCAATAATACCATTGCGCCGGTAAACCCTGCGCCGGGAACGGTGATTACCATTCCATCCCAGATGCTGCTTCCGGATACGCCACGCGAAGGTATTGTGGTGAACCTGGCCGAGTTACGGCTCTACTACTATCCGCCGGGGGGAAATATTGTTCAGGTTTTCCCGCTGGGGATTGGACAGCTGGGGCTGGAGACGCCGGTCACGACGACCCGCGTGAGTCAGAAGATCCCTAATCCAACCTGGACCCCGACGCCGGGCATCAGAGCACGCTCTCTGGAACAGGGCATTAAATTGCCACCGGTCGTACCCGCCGGGCCAAATAACCCGCTGGGACGCTTTGCACTGCGTTTAGGCGTGGGCAATGGGGAATATCTCATCCACGGTACCAGTGCGCCGGACAGCGTTGGTCTGCGGGTCAGTTCGGGCTGTATGCGCATGAACGCCCCAGACATTAAAGCCCTGTTCGAACAGGTGCGGGTCGGCACACGGGTGCAGATTATTAATGAGCCGGTGAAGTTCTCCGTCGAGCCGGATGGCAAACGCTATATTGAAGTACATCGTCCGCTGGCGCAGGTGGAGGGAGAAAACCCGCAGATTACACCTATTACCCATTCCGCTGACTTTGCCTCGTTTGTTTCTCAGGCGGGAAGTGATAAAGCGCTTATTGATAAAGCCTTGTCGCGCCGGGCGGGGATCCCGGTCGCCGTATCGGCGGCTAACGGCCCATCAGCCAGCAACAACGTGCAGTCCGTACAGAACAGCCGTGTCTCTGCTGCGGTAACGGAAGAGGATGGCGAGAAGGTGACGCAGTAGGACGTTTGACGCAGGCAAAAAAAATGGCGCACAATGTGCGCCATTTTATTAACAGGTACTATTACTTACGGTATTTAGTAGCCTGGTTGTCCAGACGCTGGTTAGCGCGAGCTGCGTCGTCTTTAGCAGCCTGAACGTCGGAACGCATTGCGTTCACGTCGTTGCTCAGCTGGTCAACTTTAGCGTTCAGAGTCTGAACGTCAGAAGACAGCTGATCGATTTTAGCGTTGCTGGAGCAACCTGCCAGCAGAGTAGAACCCAGGATTACCGCGCCCAGTACCAGTTTAGTACGATTCATTATTAATACCCTCTAGATTGAGTTAATCTCCATGTAGCGTTACAAGTATTACACAAACTTTTTTGGGTTGAGAATATTTTTTTGATGGGAATACGCCTATTTTTGATCGTTCGCTCAAAGAAGCAACGAATTCGGCATTTTTGTCGAAAAAGCTATGTTAAAAAAGGCATTTTTCATCGGATTCATCTTACATAAATCGCGATTAAATAGAAAAACCCGATTTGCTTTTTGAATAGAGTTGGCTAATACCACGAATAAAAAAAGCGCCCCGAAGGACGCTTTTTATCAAAAACTAATTCGTTTGAACATTATTACAGCACGTGAACAGATGCGGTATTGGTTGTACCACTCGGTACCAGTGCACCCGATACCATTACCACCACGTCGCCTTTCTGTGCCAGGCCGCTTTCCAGCGCCAGTTCTTTACCCTGAATATAGAAATCGTCGGTAGAGGCGATCTCTTTTACCAGGTGCGCAACAACACCTTTGCTCAGCACCAGCTGACGCGCAGTGGTTTCATTGGTGGTCAGCGCCAGGATGGTAGCATCCGGGAAGTATTTACGTACGGCACGCGCAGATTTACCGCCCTGGGTTGCAACCACGATCAGTGGCGCTTCCAGCTTCTCAGCCGTTTCTACCGCACCGCGGCAAACCGCTTCAGTGATGCGCAGTTTGCGGCTGTCGTTGTTGAAGTCCAGACGGCTGGTCATCACGCGGTCAGTACGCTCGCAGATGGTGGCCATAATGGACACCGCTTCCAGCGGATATTTACCTTTCGCAGATTCGCCAGACAGCATGACGGCATCAGTACCGTCGAGGATGGCGTTCGCCACGTCGCCTGCTTCTGCGCGGGTTGGACGTGGGTTTTTGATCATGGAATCCAGCATCTGGGTGGCAGTGATAACCACTTTACGTGCGCGGACACATTTCTCGATCATCATCTTCTGCGCGAAGATCACTTCTTCAACCGGGATTTCAACACCCAGGTCGCCACGCGCAACCATGATACCGTCAGACGCTTCGAGGATTTCGTCGAAGTTGTTCAGGCCTTCCTGGTTTTCGATTTTGGAGATGATCTGGATCTTCTCGCCGCCGTGCGCTTTCAGGTGCTCACGGATTTCAACCACGTCGGAACGTTTACGGATGAAGGAGGCAGCAACGAAATCAACGCCTTGCTCGCAGCCGAAGATCAGGTCTTGTTTGTCTTTTTCAGCCAGTGCTGGCAGCGCGATAGAAACGCCTGGCAGGTTAACGCCTTTGTTTTCGCCCAGGTCGCCGTTGTTCAGCACTTTACAGATGACTTTGTTGCCTTCGATGGCGGTGACTTCCATTCCGATCAGACCATCGTCTACCAGCACGGTGTTACCCACAGACAGATCGCTGGTGAAGCCTTCATAGGTTACCGCAACGATTTCGCTGTTACCGACCACAGACTTGTCAGTGGTGAAGGTGAAGGTCTGGCCCGCTTTCAGGGAGACGTCGTTACCGCCTTCCAGTTTGATGGTGCGGATTTCAGGACCTTTGGTATCCAGCAGGATGGCGGCTTTTTTACCGGTCTTGCTCATGACGTTGCGCAAGTTCTGGATACGCTGACCATGTTCAGCGTAGTCACCGTGAGAGAAGTTCAGACGCATAACGTTCATGCCGGCGTCCAGCATTTTGGTCAGCATCTCTTCAGATTCGGTTTTCGGGCCGATGGTACAAACAATTTTCGTCTTTTTCATGACAGTCTTAGTCTTTAAGTTGGGAAGGATATGGAAATCTCGCTCCGGGGGCGCACCGCCGCGGAGTCAAACCTGTGTTGCAAAAGAGTATATGACACGCACTAAGGATAGGAGACATCAAATGAGCGTGCAGAAGAAAGTGTGCCTGAGTGACAGCCCAACGAAGGAGAGGAGAAGTTGTACGTTGTTTTTTGTATTCCAAGCGCTGAAACCATTCACCAGGGATTTGGCGCGCATTATACGCTGATTTTAAGATAAAAGGAAAATGGAAACGGTGTTTCAGAAATAATCTGTGCAGTTTCACATAATATTGTTATCAATGCGTTAAGGCATAATGACATCTTATGGCGGCAGGCGAGGGGCCTGCCGCCTTTTGCTTATTTTTCCAGCGCCTGACTCAGATCGGCAATCAGATCGTCTGCCTCTTCGATCCCCACGGACAGGCGGATTAGCTGCGGCACAATGCCGTTAGCCAGACGCTGCTCGCGCGGAATTGAGGCGTGGGTCATGCTGTAGGGCTGACTCACCAGGCTTTCCACACCGCCGAGACTTTCTGCGAGGGTGAACAGCTTCAGCTTGCGGATCACCTCCGTCGCACGTTGCGCATCGCCTTTCACCACGACGGAAATCATCCCGCCCGGCAGCGCCATTTGCCTGCGGGCGAGCTGATAGTGCGGGTGCGAATCCAGCCCCGGATAGAACACCTTTTCGACCTGCGGCTGCTGCGCAAGCCATTGCGCAATCGCCAGCGCGTTGCTGCTGTGCTTTTCCATCCGCAGAGCCAGGGTACGCATTCCGCGCAGCGTCAGAAAACTGCTGAAGGGATCGAGCACGCCGCCGATGGCGTTTTGCAGATACCCCAACCGTTCCGCCAGCGCCGGGTTATCGCCCACCACCGCCAGCCCGGCTACCACGTCGGAATGGCCGTTCAGGTATTTGGTGGCGGAGTGCACTACGATATCAAAACCCAGCTCCAGCGGACGGTGAATGACCGGGGAGGCGAAGGTATTATCCGCCACGCTTATCACGTTATGGCGGCGGGCAATGGCCCCGATGGCTGCCAGGTCGGCCAGTTTCAGCAGCGGGTTAGTCGGCGTCTCCACCCAAATCATGCGCGTTTGGGGACCAATGGCGGCTTCCAGCGCGGCCAGATCGTCGGGCTTTACCCAGCTGACCCGCAGCCCGGTGCTGCGCTTGCGCACGTTTTCAATCAGACGGTAGGTGCCGCCATACACGTCATCAATGGCGACGATATGGCTGTCTTTATCCAGCAGCTCCAGTACGGTGGAAATGGCGGCCAGACCGGAGGCAAAAGCATAGCCGCGCGTGCCGCCTTCCAGTTCGGCGATGGCGGTTTCCAGCGCATGGCGGGTAGGATTGCCGCTTCGGGAATATTCGTAGCCGGTATGCTCCCCCGGCGACGGTTGCGCAAACGTCGAGGTGGCGTAAATGGGCGGCATGACCGCGCCGTGTTGATCGTTAACCTGGCCGCTGTGTACGCTGAGCGTGGCGAGATTTTTCATTCTTGTTTCCTTATTGCTGTAGACGGTTGCGCCAGGCGGTGAGGAGATCGCTGCGGGTGATCAGACCCAGAAAACGGTCATTGTCATTAATCACCGCCACCAGACCGCGGTCGAAGATGGCGTGCAGGGCGCTTTCCGGCGCGTGCTTATCAAGAATCTCCACCTGTTGCGTCATGGCCGCCGTGACGGGGAGGGCAAAGCGAGCCCCGTCGCCGCCAATGTGGCGCAGCAGATCCCACTCATCAATAATGCCTACCACCTTGCCGTTCTCCAGCACCGGCAGCTGCGAGATGTCATACAGGCGCATGCGTGCCAGTACGGTGGAAAGCGTGTCGTCCGGGGCGGCGGTGACGGTGGCGCCCTCGTCGTGGCGCAGTGCAATGTAGTCAGAGAGATCGCCTGCCTGCGGGCGGGACATCAGCCCCTGCTGGCGCATCCAGTCATCGTTGAACATCTTTGAGAGGTATTTGTTGCCGCTGTCGCAGGCGAAGGTCACCACGCGTTTCGGCGTGGTCTGTGCCTGGCAATACTTCAGCGCGGCTGCCAGCAGGGTTCCGCTGGAGGAGCCAGCCAGAATGCCTTCCGTTTTCAGCAGCTCGCGCGCGGTGGCGAACGCGTCGCGGTCGGTGATGCGCCAGGCGCGATTCACCCCGTCAATGTGGGCCAGTGGCGGAATAAAGTCTTCGCCAATTCCCTCAACCAGCCAGGAGCCCGCGTCGCGGTAGCGTCCGGTTTCCACCTGGTCGGCCAGAACCGATCCTGCCGGGTCTGCGAGGACAAACTCCGTGTGCGGAGAGTGTTCGGCGAACCACGCCTGCAGGCCACCCAGCGTGCCGCCTGATCCCACGCCCACCACGATGGCGTCGATCCTGCCGTTAAGCTGTTCAAACAGCTCCGGCGCGGTGGTGGTACGGTGCGCCAGCGGATTGGCTTCGTTGTTGAACTGGTCGATGTAAAACGCGCCGGGCAGTTCACTCGCCAGACGCCGGGCGTAATCCTGGTAATAGGCGGGATGGCCCTTATTGACGTCCGAACGCGTCAGTACCACCTGGGCACCCAGCGCGCGAAGGTGGAAGATTTTCTCGCGGCTCATTTTGTCCGGTACCACCAGGATCAGCGAATAGCCTTTCTGGGCGGCGATCAGGGCCAGACCCAGGCCGGTATTCCCCGCCGTGGCCTCAATAATCGTGCCGCCCGGCTGCAGCTGGCCGGTGCGCTCCGCTTCATTAATCATCGACAGCGCCACGCGGTCCTTTATAGAGCCACCCGGGTTCTGGTTCTCCAGTTTCAGAAACAGCGAGCAGAGGCCGGTGTCCAGTTTATGCAGCTGGATAACCGGTGTTTGGCCAATCAGTTCAGTGACGGAGTGGTAAATCGTCATGGGTTTTTCCTTTCAGGAGGTCATGACGGGATGATAGGGCGGTGAAAATTTCGCAAGAAAGAACGAATCTCTGCTTTTTAGAACAGAAAAGAATATAAATGGTGTTTTTGGATGTCAGGATAGCAAGACGTAAAGTGCTCCGGATGTGAGGATGGCTATATCAACAGAATATGTTGAAAAAATGCGCGTTTTTGGCGTGGGTCGCCTCTGACATATGCATCGTGCAGATAAACATTGCTGAAATTGGTCTAAACGGGTCCCGCCCGCGACAGGCAGTGTTTATTCCCGCTGGTTATAACACATGCTTTTTTGTTCATTTAAAAGCAAGTAACGGCTGATTACTATCGTTTGGACATCCATACTTCTAAACCGCCAGGGCGGACGGATAACGAATAAGAATGATTGTTCTCAGCAATATTTCGAAGGTCTTTGACAACGGCAAGGTGGCGCTCACGGCCGTTGATAACGTCAATCTGACGATTGAGCAGGGGCAGATATACGGCATTATTGGCTACAGCGGCGCGGGGAAAAGTACGCTTATCCGCCTGTTAAATGGCCTGGAAAAACCGAGCAGCGGCAGCGTGACCATTAACGGTCAGGACATTTCTGCCGCAAAGGGGGAAGCGCTGCGACAGGCGCGTCTGAAGATCAGCATGGTGTTCCAGCACTTCAACCTGCTCTGGTCGCGAACGGTAGCGGAAAACATTGCCTTTTCGATGCAGATCGCCGGGGTGCCAAAGGCCAGGATTCAGGCCCGCGTGGCCGAGCTGGTGGAACTGGTCGGGCTGAAAGGCCGCGAAAATGCGTATCCGTCGCAGCTGAGCGGCGGGCAAAAGCAGCGCGTGGGCATTGCGCGTGCGCTGGCGAATAACCCGGATGTATTGCTCTGTGACGAAGCCACCTCTGCGCTCGACCCACAGACCACCGATCAGATCCTCGATCTGCTGCTGGACATTAATCGTCGGTTCAGGTTGACCATCGTCCTCATTACCCACGAGATGCACGTGGTGCGCAAAATCTGTGACCGGGTGGCGGTGATGGAGAACGGTAAAGTGGTGGAAGAGGGCGACGTGCTGAGCGTCTTTACCCATCCGCAGCAGCCGATTACGCAGCAGTTTGTCCGCCAGGTGAGCCAGTACGCCGAGGAAGAGACCTTTAATACCGAGCTGGCAAACGATCTGGAAGGGACGGTCATCCGTCTGACCTTCACCGGGCACAGCACACATAAACCGATTGTGGGTGAATTGACGCTGCGCTACGGCCTGCCGTTTAACATTCTGCACGGAAAAATGACCCAGACGGCGCACGGCGTGTTTGGCCAGCTGTGGGTACACGTGGTGGCATCCGATGAACAACTGAACAATATCCTCGCCGACCTGAAGCACAGCGATATTGAAGGCGAGGTGATTAAACATGGCTGAGAATCTCTTTCCGCATCTGAAGTGGGATCAGCTCTGGGCGGCAACGCTTGAGACGCTGTACATGACCGCGCTCTCCGGTGTGGCGACCTTTGTGCTGGGGATCGTACTGGGTCTGGCGCTGTTTTTAACCGCCCGCGGCGGATTGTTCCACAACCGCACGGTCTATAGCGTCATTTCAATTGTGGTGAACGTTTTCCGCTCTATCCCGTTCATCATTCTGATTGTTTTGCTGATCCCGTTCACCAAGACCGTTGTTGGCACCATCCTGGGAGCTAACGCGGCACTGCCTGCCCTGATTGTGGGCGCCGCACCGTTCTACGCCCGCCTGGTGGAGATCGCCCTGCGCGAAGTGGACAAAGGGGTCATAGAAGCAACGCGCTCAATGGGGGCACGACTGAGCACCTTAGTGTTTCGGGTTTTACTGCCGGAATCATCACCCGCACTGGTTTCTGGTATTACGGTGACGCTGATTGCGCTGGTGAGCTACAGCGCAATGGCCGGGGTGATTGGCGCCGGTGGGTTGGGAAATCTGGCTTATCTGGAAGGATTCCAGCGCAACCATGGTGACGTCACGCTGGTGGCAACGGTGACCATTTTGATCATCGTTTTTGTTATCCAGTTCTGCGGCGACATCATTACCTCACTGTTAGATAAACGCTAATAAATACACACAGGAACCATCATCATGAAAAAGACACTGACACTGATCGCCGCAGCAACCCTCAGCGCCCTGAGCTTTGCCTCCTGGGCTGACACCCTCACTGTGGGCGCGTCCAATACGCCACATGCTGAAATTCTTGAGCAGGCGAAGCCGATTCTGGCGAAGCAGGGTATCGACCTGGAGATCAAACCGTTCCAGGACTACATTCTGCCCAACACTGCCCTGGCGGGTCATGACATTGACGCGAACTACTTCCAGCACATCCCTTACCTGAACAGCGTGCTGAAAGATCACGAAGGCGATAAGGATTATGATTTTGTCAGCGCAGGCGCGATCCACATCGAGCCCATCGGCATCTACTCCAAAAAATACAAGTCGCTGAAAGACCTGCCGGAAGGCGGCAAAATCATCATGCGTGATGCCGTTTCTGAAGAGGGGCGTATTCTCTCTATCTTCGAAAAAGAGGGGGTGATCAAGCTGAAGCCTGGCATCGACAAAGTGACCGCGCGCATCAGCGACATCGTGGAGAACCCGAAAAAGCTGCAGTTCACCCCTAACGTGGAAGCGTCTCTGCTGCCGCAGATGTATAACAACGATGAAGGCGCGGCGGTCGTGATCAACGCCAACTACGCAATTGACGCCGGTCTGGATCCGGTTCACGACCCGATTGCGGTTGAGAGCGGTGAAAACAACCCGTATGCCAATATCATTACCGTACATCGCGGTGACGAGAAGAAGAAAGATATCGTTGCGCTGGTGAACGTGCTGCACTCCAAAGAGATTCAGGACTGGATCCGCACCAAGTACAAAGGCGCGGTGATCCCGGTAAATAACTAATTAATTGATTTAGCTTAGGAAGCCCGGTGAGTTTCTCGCCGGGCTTCTTTTTTGTATCCGGGCGAGGGATCATTTAAGCTGACGGTTTAGGGCAACGGAGTGGATCGCCATGGGCAATGTGACCAAAGACGAAGAGCTGTACCAGGAGATGTGTCGGGTGGTAGGGAAAGTCGTTCTGGAGATGCGTGACTTAGGGCAGGAGCCCAAGCATATCGTGATTGCCGGGGTACTGCGTACGGCGCTGGCGAACCAGCGCGTAAAACGGAGCGAGTTAACCACCCAGGCGATGGAGACAGTGGTGGAGGCGCTGGCCGGGTAAGGCACCAGCGTTTCGCGAGTTACTCAAATCCTGTATATCAACAGTCGTTATTGTTATTTCCCCTTCCTGATGGAGGCGTGTTTTACTGAAGTCAGGTAAAGCGAGAGGGGTAAAGACGATGAAAAAGTGGATAAGCACGTTACGGCGGTTTTTTGCGACCCGGCCCGCGAATGCGGAGAACAGTGCGCAACGTGTTCTTGAGTCGATACTGCCTGTCGCCAGTCTGTATGGCGTGGACGTGGCCAACATTGACCCGGAGTGGTTCCATGATAAAACGCCACGCTGAACTGCGCCGCACGCGCGAAATGTACTGGAATGAGCTGTGCATCGATGCTGTAAAGCGTGGATGAGCGGAAAAATACGCTGGGAAATCCTCGGTTAACGCAAACCGTTTTGTTACCAATATCTCCTTTCACAGATGGAGATGAAGATGAAACGGACTGTATTCACGCCCGCCCTTTTAACCACCGCGTTACTGATTGCCATGCAGGCGGCCCATGCCGGGCCACAGGCGCATGTGGTCTGCAGTTACTCCCACACCCTCGGCGATGACGCCATCATGATGTTTGGTATGCCCAACCAGGCCATGTGGCACGATTTCTTTGGCAATACCCATACCGATGCCTTTTCAACCCGGGAAACCTTGCGCCAGCATGAAGAGACGACCTGTGATAACAAGGCTGACGGCTCTGCCTACTGGGCGCCTTCTCTGAGATTACCCGACGGAACGGTGGTCAAACCGGCCTACCAAAAAACCTATTATCAGGCCTCGAAGGTTGATGCCTATCCCTTGCACCCGTTCCCGGCCGGGCTGTCGCTGCTCGCCGGGGATCATCACGGCAGCACGCCCAACCCCCATATCAGCTTTTTATGCGCGAACGGGAATGGCTATAGCAGCAAAATCGGGGAGGTGTGCGGGCTACGTAAAGCTAACGATGCCGTCCAGTTTAATATTGGCATTCAATTTCCGAACTGCTGGGACGGTGTGAATCTTAAGCCCGACCACGGTCTGGCCAATGCGGCGTATGACGTTAACGGCCAGTGCCCGAGCGCGTTCCCGGTAAAAATTCCAACGGTTAACATGAATGTGGCTTACGTGCTGCATGGTATTACCCGCCTGGACACCCGTCAGGCGCAACTGTCACTCGATCCGGTGATGCAGGGGGCTGAACGTGAAGAACGCTGGGGTAGCCTCTATACGGCGCATGCCGATTTCATGAACGGCTGGACGGACGATGCCGCCCGCTTTATGACCGAACGCTGCATGAACCGCGGTATGGATTGTGGTTCAACCGTGCCCTATGGTTATTCTATGGCGAAGGCCAATGTCTGGCTCAGCAGTCTTGAACCGAACATCACTCAGCCTTCACCGCAGGTGTTACTGGTAGAAGATAACTGGCAGAACGGTGGACGCACAAAAAACAGCGAGACGCTGAGCCTGGTAAAATTCCATATCCCACCGCTGCCCGCCGGGCAGGATCCGTCCTTGTTTAAATACCGCGTTCGTATTTTCGGTGGGAAGGTTGAAAACAATGGGGCCGATCAGATTTTCTTTTATCCGGCCAGTAATGACTGGGATCCTGCGACCGTGAAGTGGTCGTCGCGTCCGGCCTGTAATTACCGTTCCGATGCCGTGCTTTATCTGAACCATGTTCGTGAATACCGGATGGTCGACGTGGATAAAGCCGTGCGTAAGGCGCTGGCGGAAGGGAAAACCGAGATCTCGTGGTATATCGGTGGCGATCGCCAGGGGAATCATTATCAGTTTGAACCAGCCTCATCACCAGACGGGTTAATGCTCATGCTGACTGGCTTTAAACATACGCCGGAGGTCTGACCCCACGTTTTTTTGTTCTTAACAGGGTTAGCTGGTAAGGTCTCGGCATTCGCCACTGCCCCTGTTAACGCAATGACCACCAACAGCATGATGAAACGCGCTATCGTTCTTTGGGCGATAGCGTGCACACTCAGCGGCGTACTGCTCTACGCCGAACAAATTCGCCGTCAGTTCTGGGAGCGAGACCGTGAGTTCTCGGCGTTATTTTCCGAATTAAGCGCGGTCCTGACGCAAAATGAATCGGTCTTACCGCTTCTGAATGGCGATGAAGACATTGCTGCCTTGCGCAAAAAATTCCCCCATCTGCTCACGCTGGAAAAAACGACGGGACGCCCACTGGATGCGGCGCGGGTGGAGCCTGCCCACGAGATGCAATACTGGCTTTATAACCCCTGGCGTCAGATCCGCGTGCGGGTGGATCTCGGCCCGATTCTGAATGCGCATCATCCGTTTACCCATCTGGGGATCCGCTTTATACCGACCGGAGAAGAACGGCCCTCTGACGCATTCTGGCACTGGCAACGCTCCTTCCCGCAACATACGCAACCTTTTACGCTTGAAGCGGATTCCCGGCCGGACTGGTTTGGCGTCTCCTTGTCTGTTTACCCCTTACTATTTATCGGCTGGGGGATAGTGATTGTGCTGGCAAGCGTGGTGCTCTGGCAGCGTAAAGCACGTAAAGACGCCGAGCAAAGGGCGCGCTATTACCAGCACGCCAGGCTCAATACTTTGGGGGAGATCACCGCCGGTATTGTGCATGAGATAAACCAGCCGCTGACCGCCGTCCAGACGTGGATCCAGGGCGCGCAGCGTCAGTTACAGCAGGAAAACGGCCAGGCCGTGTCGCAGGCGCTGTCGGCTGCGCTGACGCAAACGCAGCGTATTAGCGCATTATTAACCCGTTTTCGCGAGCACGTTGTGAAGGAGAAAGTCACCCTGCGGGAAACCGATCTGGCAGCATGCTGGCTGCAGGTGGTGAACTTACTTGAGCATGAGCGCAGGGCTGAGCATATCTCGGTCAGTCATGCGTTTGCCCCCGGGGCCACCACCGTGCTGGCCGACCCGCTCTGGCTGGAGCAGGTGCTGCATAATCTGCTCAGCAATGCGATTCAGGCCCAACAGGCGAGTCCTGCTGGCTGGGTAAAGATTGAAAGCCACAAAACCGAGAGCGGCATTCAGATTACCGTGACGGATGGCGGGCCAGGCTTTAGCCCGGAGGCGTTACAAAATGCCTTTATGCCGTTTTACAGCGGCCGGGAAGAGGGCATTGGACTGGGAATGACCTTAACGGAATCATTAATGACGCGTATGAATGGATCGATTACGCTGGGCAATGCACCGCAGGGCGGGGCAGAGATCCGGCTACAACTGGCAAACGGAAAGGAGGCTACGGTTGGATAACACAATCTGGCTGATTGATGATGATGAATCTATCAGAGAGTCAATGGCGTTTTTGCTTTCGGGCATGGGGTGGCCGGTCAGGACGTTTGAAAGCGTTGATGCCTTTACCGCGGCCCATGCACGGGACACAGAGCTGGTAGGCTGCATGTTGCTGGATATGCGGATGCCAGGCAAAGGCGGGCTCACCTGGCTTGAGGAGGGGAAATGGCCCTGGCCCCTGCTGCCGGTGATCATCATGACCGGGCACGGGACCGTAGATGCCTGTCGTCGGGCATTTCGTAACGGCGTGTTTGAATTTTTCACCAAGCCGCTGGATGCCGATAAGCTTATCGAAACGGTAGGGTTAGCCTTTGAGGAGAGTCAGCGCCGGTTTGCCGGCTGGCAGGAAACCTCCCGGGTGAAAGCGCGCTTCGCACAATTAACCGCGCGGGAGCATGAGGTGCTGGGGGAGTTGATGAAAGGGCTCAGCAACAAAGAGGTGGCCGCCCGGCTGAATCTCTCGCCACGGACGGTGGAAGCGCACCGCGCGGCGGCGTTTACCAAGCTTGGCGTCGGCAGTCTGGTTCAGGCAATACGCGAATACGATAAATTGCAATCCGTATAACTACCAGGTTGAGTGCGTATTCAACCGAATTATGTTTCATCGCCCGGCGGGGTACGCTCTGCCACGTATCCCAACACACGAGGAAGTGCGATGAAAAAATTAATGATGGTTGCGGCACTGGCCGCAGGTAGCGTAAGTCTGACGGCACAGGCCGATACGTTAAACCAAAAGAGTCTCTCGCTGGCGCAGGCGAATGCGCTGGCTACGTCCGCCATTCAGGCGTGTACGGCAAAGAATTATCAGGTGACGGTCACCGTGGTTGACCGTGCGGGCGTGGTGAAAGCCGTGCAGCGTACGGACAATGCCGGTCCTCATACGGTTAAAGCCAGCGAAATGAAAGCCTGGACGGCGCTCAGCGCAAAGAATGCCTCAGGCAAAGTGATGGAAGCGGCGCAGAGCAACGCTGGCGCGCAAAACATGCGTGATATTCCGGGCTTCCTGCTGCTGGCGGGCGGCCTGCCGGTGAAAGAGGGCGATGAGGTTATCGGGGCGATTGGCATCGGCGGTGCGCCGGGCGGTCATCTTGATGAAGCCTGCGCGCAGGCGGCCATTGACGGGCTGAAAAAGTAACATAAAAAAAAGCACCGGGTTAACCGGTGCTTTTTCATCAGATCTTGCAGGCATCGCCGCAGTCGTCATCCGCAACAATCGCCTGGGCTTTTTTATCTGCGTCGTCCAGACGTTCCGCATTACGCTCTTCTGCTTCATCCAGTCCGTTAAAGACCAGGTTTTCGAGATCAATTTCCATGTGGCACCTGCTTTGTTCAGTTTTTGATACTGGCACAGTATAGGGCAAAAAAGGCCAGCAATGTACCTCGCAGCACATATGGACAATCCCTGCCATACTCTCTGCTTTATGGCTGAGGAATGCACATGATGACACTCTGCAAAACCTGCGGTACTGCGTATGACACCACGCCGGAAACATGCCCGATTTGCGAGGATGAACGCCAGTATGTTCCGCACAGCGGCCAGGCGTGGATTGACTTTGCTACCGTGACTTCCACCCACAGCAACAAATGGCAGCAGCTGGAGCCACAGCTGTTGAGTATCAAAACGGTGCCTGCCTTTGCGATTAACCAGCGCGCGCTGCTTTTGCGTACCCCGCACGGCAATATTCTCTGGGACTGTATTGCCAACCTCGACCCGGCAACCAAAACGCTCATTACTGCGCTCGGCGGCATCAGCGCGATTGCGATCTCGCACCCACACTATTACACCACCATGCAGACCTGGGCTGCGGTATTTAATGCACCGGTGTACCTGCACGCCAGCGACAGAGAGTGGGTCATGCGCGGCAGTCCTGCCATTCAGTTCTGGGAAGGGGATGCGCTGGAACTATTTCCGTCGGTCACCTTGTTGCGTCTGGGGGGACATTTTGCAGGCGGTACGGTGCTGCACTGGCAGGAGGGCGAAGGCGTATTGCTGGCGGGGGATATTCTTCAGGTCACGCCCGGAAAAGACGCCGTTTCGTTTATGTGGAGCTACCCGAATATGCTGCCGCTGCCAGCCCGCACCGTTGAGCGGATTACCGGTCTTCTGGAAGGCAAAAAGTTTGCCCGCCTGTACGGTGCCTTTGAGGGACAAAACATCCCGGCAAACGCGGACGAGATTGTGCAGCGGTCGGGCCAGAAATATATTGCTTGTCTCAGGTAAAGCACGATGGGTAAACTTCAGGAGTGTGATCCCGATCATACCTAAACAACAACAGATAAAAGAGAAATTGCTATGCAACATATCATTGAAGGTTTCCTCAACTTTCAAAAAGAGATTTTCCCGCAACGTAAAGAGCTCTTCCGCAGTTTAGCGTCCAGCCAGAATCCCAAAGCGCTGTTCATCTCATGCTCCGACAGCCGTCTGGTACCAGAACTGGTCACTCAGCAAGAGCCAGGACAACTCTTTGTCATTCGAAATGCTGGCAACATTGTGCCACCGTTCGGGCCAGAGCCGGGCGGTGTCTCCGCAACCATCGAATATGCCGTTGTGGCGCTGGGCGTGACGGATATCGTGATTTGCGGTCACTCCAACTGTGGGGCGATGAAGGCGATTGCGGATAACGCGAACCTCGAGCCGATGCCTGCCGTCTCCCACTGGCTGCGTTATTCTGATGCCGCTAAAGCGGTGGTGGAGAAGAAAAGCTGGGATCAGCCGATCGACAAAGTGAATGCGATGGTGCAGGAGAACGTCTTTGCGCAGCTGAGCAACATCAAGACTCATCCATCCGTTGCTGTGGGTCTGCGCAATAACGCCCTTCGCCTGCACGGCTGGGTGTATGACATTGAGAGCGGTGAAATTCGTGCGCTGGATAAAGCGACGAAAACCTTCGTTTCTCTGTCAGAGAACCCGGAAGTGTTCTTCGAATAATGACGATCAGGGCATGGAAGCCCTGTCAGCTATCGAAATACGGCAATCTCCTGCGTAACCCAGAAGCGGGTTTTTCCGCCGCTTTCGCCATCGACCCGGCAATCTCCGCACACTCGGCCAGTCCCTGAACGAAGGGATGATCGTGCATCAGCCACGGTATCGCGCCAAACGCGATTCTCCCGCGCACCGTTTCTGGTGCTTTAAGCGTATAATCCTCGCCAATATCAGGGATCTCGTCGCCTGTCGCCTGCAGCTGTTTGCGCAGTGTCGGGAAAGGCAGATCCTCTGTTTTCAGCGGTTTTTGCCCGCGGGCATCAATAAACACGTCAAAGAGATAGGTGTTGTCTTCAGTCGCGATCGCCGTCTGGGCGCGACCGACATCCAGCGTGTAATCATCACCTAATGCGACAACGCTAATGATCCCGGCCTCGCGCAGCGCAAGCAGCCGACGGATAGACTGCGGTGGAATGGCGGCGTAGTTGTCGATAAACACCCGCGCCAGTCCCTGTTTGAAACGTTCCCGGTCCTGCTCATTAAGATGCGGCACGATCTCCTGAACCATCTCGTGCAACCGAAGCACGGTGTAGCGCCAGGGCACCGTTCGCCGCTCACGTTTGTTGCGTTCGACCTCATTCAGATTGGCTTCTGCCCAGCTAAACGGACCGTGCTGTTTGCGGTCCTCAAACCAGGCATCGCGAAGGGTGTCCGCATCCAGGGCGCGCAGCCCGATTTTCTCACACCATGCCGGGTCGGCGAGTTCCAGCTCTTTCACCATCAGGGCAAAAATACGATCCAGCAGGCCGTCAGATCCTTTGGCGATTTCATTCTCAACGACAAATTCAGTTAATACCGACAGCGGCTCGTAAGGAATAGGGCAGTAAAAATCGGCCTCAGGCAGAATGCCTGTCCGGGACATGAGGACTATTTTTAACGCCTCGCTGCCTTTATCCAGAACGAATTTGTCATCAACAAAGGCGCCATGCTGCATAACAACCGCCATGGCGGCGTCCAGTCCGCTTAATGAGGTCCCCATAATCCCCACCCGACAGGCTGGGATATCGGCGTCCATCAACCCGGACCAGGGGCTTGGGAAGAAGGTGCGCGTGGCCTCATCCTCATCAGGCCAGACGTGGCCGGTGGCGATGACGGCAAGATTGAAGCGTTCAGGTAAGCGGCTGTTATTTACCGAAAGCGTAACGCCGTCTTTGTCGGTGGCGATATCCGTCACCTCGGCGGATTCATGGATATCGACATGAAATCCCAGCCTGCGGGCCTCTTTGACCACCCTCAGAAAACTGTCACGAAAATATTCCCCCAGCAGGATCCGGGGCAGAAACTGCCGATCATGCAGGGAAGCTTTATCGACGTGATAGCGGGCGAGATGGGCTGCACTCTGCTCTTTTAACCAGTCGAGGTAGGTCATAAAAACGGGCGGGATTTCAATGCTGGCAATATTCGCCAGCATCAGACGCGAGTTTTCATCAATTCGATAGGGCATGCCCACGCCCGCTTCCTCGGCTTTTTCGAAAATGGAAACGGCCAGTGGCGTTTTATGCTTCAGGAGCGCGTAAAAGGTGTAAATCCCTGTGGGGCCGGAGCCGATAATGGCGATTTTTTTCATCGACACTGTTCCTGCTTTTTTTTGTCATATGAAAAGCGTAGCAGGAGAAAGCGTAAAAAATCAGGCGATTGGGATTATTCAGACTACAAGAAGAGGATTTGCACCATTTCAGGATTGAAATGGTGCGTCCGAGTGGACTCGAACCACCGACCCCCACCATGTCAAGGTGGTGCTCTAACCAACTGAGCTACGGACGCAGAATGGTGCGTTCAATTGGACTCGAACCAACGACCCCCACCATGTCAAGGTGGTGCTCTAACCAACTGAGCTATGAACGCAACGTGTTGTCGGTGACAACGGGGACGAATATTAGCGGCACAGCACCGCAGTGGCAAGAGGCAAAATGCATTTTTCTCTCTGATTTCACGCGATTGCTTCATTACCGCGCAAAGTGAAGAGAAAGTAGCCGCCAGCAGGCGGCTACTGTGTATTTAACGTGCGGCGCGTTGCAAAATTACCGTGGATGGCTGACGCTGCAGGAAGCGCATACGCAGCATCATCATGATAGCCGCAGAGGTCAGACCGATGATAAAGCCGATCCAGAACCCTGCGGGCCCCATACGATCCACCACCAGATCGGTGAGCGCGAGAATGTAACCGCTCGGCAGACCCAACACCCAGTAGGCGATGAAGGTAATAAAGAAGATGGAGCGGGTATCTTTATAACCACGCAGTACGCCGCTGCCGATCACCTGGATGGAGTCAGAGATCTGGTATACCGCTGCCAGCAGCATCAGATGCGATGCCAGCATCACTACTTCCGGGTTGTCATTGTAGAGCAGGGCAATTTGCTCCCGCAGTGCGACGGTGAAAAGCGCGGTGCAGACCGCCATACAGACACCCACGCCCAGCCCGGTGCGTGCAGCCGTTTGTGCATCAAGGGTTGAGCCTTGCCCCAGACGAAAGCCGACGCGGATGGTGACCGCGGCCGCCAGCGACATCGGCAGGACGAACATCAGCGAGCTGAAGTTCAGCGCAATCTGGTGTCCGGCCACGTTCACAATGCCCAGCGGCGAGACCAGCAGGGCGACCACGGCAAACAGAGTCACTTCGAAGAACAGTGCCAGCGCAATGGGCAGCCCCAGCTGTACCAGACGCATCATAATGTGCCAGTCCGGCGTGCTGAACGAACGCTCATTACGGATATCACGCAGGGAGCGGGCGTGTTTAACAAAGGTAAGTATGCTAAAGAACATCACCCAGTACACCGCCGCTGTTGCCACGCCGCAGCCTACGCCGCCAAGCTCCGGCATACCAAAATGGCCGTAAATAAAGATATAGTTCACCGGAATGTTGACCAGTAAACCGATAAAGCCCATGACCATCCCCGGCTTGGTTTTTGCCAGGCCTTCGCACTGGTTACGCGCTACCTGGAAGAAGAGATAACCCGGTACACCCCAGAGCAGGGCGCGCAGATACCCCACGGCTTTGTCTGCCAGAGCCGGGTCGATATTATGCATGGCGCGAATGATATGCCCGGCGTTCCAGAGCACGATCATAATCAGTACGGAGACAAATCCAGCCAGCCAAAAGCCCTGGCGCACCTGATGGGCGATACGTTCACGTCGGCCGGAACCATTCAGCTGGGCGATAACCGGCGTGAGTGCCAGCAGCAGGCCGTGACCGAAGAGAATGGCCGGAAGCCAGATAGAGGTTCCGATTGCCACGGCGGCCATATCGGTGGCGCTGTAGCCACCGGCCATCACCGTATCCACAAATCCCATTGCGGTCTGGGCCACCTGCGCGATGATCACCGGGATAGCCAGTGCCAATAACTGCCGCGCTTCATTCATGTACTTCTGCACGTGAACACCTTTATTTTGTAGTTATATGAGAGACTAAAAAAGCCGCCGTAACTGGCAGCAAGAAGAAAAAGCAGAGGGGGTGCCAGCTATTGTAGCGGGCTTTAGCTATTAATCTAGTGAAAAAATCGCCAGAAAATGCGCTGCTCTGGCAACCTGTATTTCCAACTGTTATTGTGGTGGGATTAAACGGTGTCACCACCGTCCGGAAAATACAGGAGTTGTAAGCATGTTTACTGGTATTGTGCAGGGCACCGCTAAAGTGGTGTCCATTGATGAAAAACCTAATTTCCGTACCCACGTCGTTGAGCTGCCAGAATATATGCTGGATGGCATCGAAACCGGTGCCTCGGTTGCGCATAACGGCTGCTGCCTGACGGTGACCGAAATTAACGGCAACCAGATTAGCTTTGATTTAATGAAAGAAACGCTGCGTATCACCAACCTGGGCGAACTGGTGGTGGGCGATACCGTAAACGTAGAGCGTGCGGCGAAGTTCAGCGATGAAATTGGCGGCCATCTGATGTCGGGCCATATCATGACCACCGCCGAAGTGGCGAAAATTGTCACCTCTGAAAATAACCGTCAAATCTGGTTTAAAGTGCAGGATCCGTCATTAATGAAATACATCCTGTATAAAGGATTTATTGGTATTGATGGGATTAGCCTGACGGTCGGAGAAGTGACGCCGACGCGTTTTTGCGTGCATTTAATTCCGGAAACGCTACAGCGTACGACGCTGGGGGCGAAAAAACTGGGGCAGCGTGTGAATATCGAAATCGATCCGCAAACCCAGGCGGTCGTAGATACCGTCGAGCGTGTGCTGGCGGCGAAAGAGGCGGCCATAATAAAGGCCACCGAAGAAGAATAAAAAAATAACCCCGGATATCCGG
>NZ_JALW01000089.1:0-12106 GCF_000710795.1 Enterobacter sp. T1-1
CATTCATTTTCCTGAAGCAACATCATCGCTTTCGGTAAAAAATTACTGGGGATCCCTCAGCCCAAAGGGAGAGGGAACGTAGAATAAGGATAATTCAACCGTTGGCCGCCACTTTACGCAGGTCAAACACCCGGCAGGCTTTCCCCTCCGAGCGCGGGATGCTGCCGCAGTTAACGATCATGACGTCCGTGGAAATCCCGACCATCGATTTAATGCGATGACGCAGCTGATGGCAGACCTGACAGCGCTGTTCGTGGGTCAGCGAAAGACTGCTCTCTTTCAGCTCCACTTTTACAGAAAGTGAATCAAGATGCCCCCGACGATTCACCTCCAGCTGGTAATGCGGAGAGAGATGCTCAAATTTCACAATCTCCTCTTCCAGCTGCGACGGGAAGACATTTACACCGCGGATAATGAGCATGTCATCACTGCGACCGCTGATCCTGTCCATGCGGCGCATGGTGCGGGCGGTACCCGGCAGTAGACGGGTCAGGTCGCGGGTGCGATAGCGGATCACCGGCAGCGCCTCTTTGGTCAGCGTGGTGAACAGCAGTTCGCCCTGCTCGCCGTCATTAAGCGGGGTGCCGTCGTTCGGGTTGACGATCTCCGGGTAGAAGTGATCTTCCCAGATGGTCGGGCCGTCGGCGGTTTCGAGACACTCCATCGCCACGCCCGGCCCCATCACTTCCGAAAGGCCGTAGATATCCAGCGCCGTAATGCCTAACCGTTTTTCGATCTCATGACGCATCGCCTGGGTCCACGGCTCGGCACCGAACACGCCCACGCGCAGGGAGCAGGCGCTGGCATCGCCGCCCATCTGGCGCTCCAGCTCTTCAATCAGGTTGAGGCAGTAGGAAGGCGTCACCATGATCATATCCGGCTTAAAATCGCGGATCAGCTGCGCCTGCTTCTCGGTCTGGCCGCCGGACATCGGGATCACCGTGGCCCCTAAACGCTCGGCACCGTAGTGAGCGCCCAGCCCGCCGGTAAACAGACCATAACCATAGGCCACATGGATTTTGTCCTTCGCGCTGCCCCCGGCGGCACGCAGGGAGCGGGCCACCAGATTGGCCCAGTTGTCAATGTCCCCCTGGGTATAGCCCACGACGGTCGGTTTCCCGGTTGTGCCGGAGGAAGCGTGAATACGCACCACCTGCTCCATCGGTACGGCGAAGGTATCGAACGGATAGTTATCGCGCAGATCCTGCTTGGTGGTGCACGGGAACTTGCGAATATCGGCCAGTTCGCGGAAATCGTCAGGGTGAACGCCCGCGGCATCAAACTTACGTTTGTACATCGGCACGTTGTTATAGGCGTGGTTCAGCGTCCATTTCAGACGTTGGGTCTGCAACGCCTGTAATTCGTCAATGGACGCGGTTTCGATCGGATCAAGCTTTGTTGTATTTATCATCGCAGGGTACTCACATTATTGTTCGCTCAAACACGTTCAAGGATCATGGCAATGCCCTGACCCACACCGATGCACATCGTACACAGCGCGTAGCGCCCGTGGCGTCGATGCAATTCATTGCTCGCGGCCAGCACCAGCCTGGCACCGCTCATTCCCAGCGGATGGCCTAACGCAATGGCCCCTCCGTTCGGATTGACGTGTGCGGCATCGTCCGGCAAACCCAGCTGACGCAGCACGCCCAGCGCCTGGGAGGCGAAGGCTTCGTTCAGCTCAATCACATCCATCTCGTTAATACTGAGCCCCGCTCGCTCCAGCACTTTACGGGTGGCGGGCACCGGCCCTAGCCCCATCAGACGTGGCTCCACGCCTGCGGTGGCCATGGCCACAATCCGCGTGCGCGGCACAAGCCCCTGTGCGAGCGCCATCTGCTCGCTGGCGATAATCAGTGCAGCGGCGCCATCGTTCACCCCAGAAGCGTTACCTGCGGTAACGACGCCATCTTTGCGAAACGGCGCTTTCAGGGCGGCAAGTTGCGCCAGCGTGGTGTCGGCGCGCGGGTGCTCATCAACAGAGACCTCCGTGACGGTCCCTTTTTTCCCCGGCACCAGCACCGGCACAATCTCTTGCGCCAGAATGCCGTTTTGCTGCGCCAGGGCGGTACGCTGCTGGCTGCGCAGCGCGAACGCATCCTGATCGGCACGGCTGATATTTAACAATTCAGCTACATTCTCTGCCGTTTCCGGCATGCTGTCAGTTCCGAACGTCTGATGCATGAGCGGATTCACAAATCGCCAGCCAAGGGTGGTATCGAAGATCTCCGCCTGGCGCTGAAACGCCGCGGTGGCTTTCGCCATCACAAACGGCGCGCGGGACATCGACTCCACGCCACCGGCAATCAGCAGATCGCCATCACCGGATTTTATGGCGCGTGCAGCAAAGCCAACCGCATCCAGCCCCGAGCCGCACAGGCGGTTGATCGTCGTGCCGGAGACGGTCTGCGGCAGCCCGGCCAGCAGCGACGCCATACGCGCCACGTTGCGGTTGTCTTCCCCCGCCTGGTTGGCGCAGCCGAAGATCACATCATCAATCCGCTCCGGGTCGAGCTGCGGATAGCGCTCCAGCAAGGCACGCAGCGGTATAGCGCCCAGATCGTCCGCGCGTACGGCGGATAACGCCCCGCCGTACCGCCCCACCGGGGTTCGCACCCCATCACAAATAAATGCGTCACGCATCAGGCTTCTCCTGTCACATTGCCGCCGATGCGGTGGGATTTTCCGCGAAAGAGAGCGACGGTTTTCTGTTGTTGGTTCTGAATTTCGATGTCATACACGCCGGTCAGTTTGCCCTGATGCTTAACCCGCGCGGTGGCGGTCAGCTTGTCTCCGACAAAGCCCGGTCGAAGGAAATCGATTGTGCAGCCAGAGGCCACCGCCGCCAGCCCCTGGCTGTTGCAGGCGTAGGCAAACGCGGTGTCGGCCAGCGAGAAGAGCTGTCCGCCGTGGCAGGTTTTATGGCCGTTAAGCATCTGCGGGGTGATGGTCATGGTCACCACTGCGTAACCTTCGTCCATGTCGATAATGTCCATCCCCATTGCCTGCGCGCAGGCATCCTGTTCGTACATGGTGCGGGCGTTATGCCAGGCGTTATGACTCATAGCTACTCTCCAGAAGCGCACGCTGGCGCAGCAGTGAACAGGGGCGATAACGTTCTTCGCCGTAATGACGCTGCAGGTTTTCCAGCAGCGTTAACAGACGTTGCCAGCCCAGCCGCTCGCCCCAGGCAATCGGCCCGGACGGGTAGTTCACGCCCAGACGCATGGCGGTATCGATATCTTTTTCGCTCGCGACCCCTTTCTGCAGCGCATCCAGCGCTTCGTTGGCAATCATCGCCACCGTGCGCCAGACCAGCAGGCCAGGGTAATCGGCAATCTGCACCACCCGCTTTCCCTGCTGTTGCAGGTAGCGGATGACTTTTTGCGTCGCGGTATGCGGGTTGCTGGCTGCCGACGCAATCACCGCCACGTCGCGCTCAATGCGATCAACCACCACCACCGGGCAGTTGAGGCGCAGCGCCAGCGCCTGAGCGGTTTCGCCCTGCGTTTCAATTAGCAACACATCATCGATTTCCGTGACACCGTCACGCTTTCGTTCAACCCGCATCGGGCTAAAGCTGTCGTTGATCGCGTCGAGCCATGGCACCTGTGGCGATTCGCCGCGCCAGTCGTAAACGCCCTTCCCGCTTTTTTTGCCCAGTCGCCCCGCCAGTACCAGCTCCTGCTGCACCAGTGAAGGGAGAAAACGCCGCTCCTGCCAGAATGCGTTAAACACCGAACAGGTCACGGCGAAGTTAACGTCCTGCCCAATCAGATCGGTCAGTTCCAGCGGCCCCATCGGGAAACCGCCGCCTTCGCGCAGGGCCGCATCAATCACTTCAGGGGCTGCAACCTGTTCCTCCAGCGCGCGCCAGGCTTCGGAATAGAACGGACGCGCCACGCGGTTTACGATGAAGCCCGGCGTTGACTGGCAGCGCACCGGCTGTTTCCCCCAGTTCAGCGCCAGCTCGAACAGCGCGTCGGCCACTTCCGGCGAGGTCGCCAGCCCGCTCACCACCTCCACCAGCTTCATCACCGGTGCCGGGTTAAAGAAATGCAGGCCTGCCACTCGCTCTGGATGACGGATATCCGCCGCAATCGCCGTGATCGAGATAGAAGATGTGTTGCTGGTAAGCAGGGTCTGCGGCGGGCAGATCTCCGCCAGTTCGGCAAACAGCGCTTTTTTCACCTCAAGGCGCTCGGAGGCGGCTTCTATCACCAGGTCCGCCGTGGTTAGCGCACTGATATCCGTGACCGGGGTCAGCCGGGCGAGGATCTGCCCACACGCCTCCTCAGTGAGTTTGCCCCGCGTCACCCGGGAGGCCAGGCGCTGGCGAATGCCGTCAATGGCGCGGGAAATGGCGTCTGAGGCAATGTCGTACATCATCACCTGATGCCCATGGCTTGCCGCGACTTCGGCTATTCCGGCGCCCATCGTGCCGCTTCCAATGACGGCGACAGTACGAATGTTCAGCATCTTACTTCCCCGTAAAATTCGGTGCGCGCTTCGCCAGAAAGGCGCTCACGCCTTCGCGGTAATCGTCGCTGCGTCCGGCCAGCCGTTGATAATCGCGCTCCAGGTCAAGCTGTGCGTCCAGGGTATTGGTTTCCGCGGCATTGATCGCCTGCTTGATCAGCCCCAGCCCAAAGGTGGGCTGCGAGGCAAAGTGCAGCGCCAGCTGCTGCGCCGTGCTGGAGAGCTGGTCGTCATCCACCACCTGCCAGATCATTCCCCAGGCGTGCGCCTGTTCGGCGCTCAGTTTGTCGCCAAGCAGCGCCAGCCCCATAGCGCGGGCACGTCCGGCCACGCGCGGCAGGAACCAGGTTCCGCCGCAGTCCGGGACTAACCCCAGCTTGCTGAAGGCCATCACAAAGGTGGCGGAGCGCGCGGCAATCACCATGTCGCACCCCAGCGCCAGCGTGGCTCCTGCTCCGGCCGCCACGCCGTTGACCGCGCAAATCACCGGTTTTGGCAGCGCAGCCAGACGACGCACCAGCGGGTTATAAAAGGTCTCGACGGACATCCCCAGATCCGGCGCAGGACCGTTCGGGTCGACGTTACGGTCGTTCAGATCCTGCCCGGCACAGAAGCCGCGCCCTGCGCCGGTGATCAGCAGACAGCGGATCGTCTCATCGCGCTCGGCCTGCTTCAGGCATTCTGCAAGCTGCTGGTGCATCACATCGTTAAAGCTGTTCAGACGCTCCGGACGGTTCAGCGTCAGGGTCATTACGCCTTGCTCTACATGACTGAGAATAAATTTCACAATTAGCGTCCTTTAAAGTCGGGAGTACGTTTCTGTAAGAAGGCGTCGATGCCTTCTCGCCTGTCTTCCGTGGCCGAGAGCAGCGTGAACAGTTGGCGCTCCTGGGCCAGCCCCGCCTGCAGTGGCACCTCCTGTGACTGGCGCAGCGCCTGTTTAGCCGCCTGTAGCGCCAGCGGCGAGTGGCGCGCCATCAGCGCTGCCTGTTTCAGGGCGTATTCCAGCGTCAGCGAGGCCGGGAAAACGTCGCTGACCAGACCGGCACGCTGGGCCTGCTGCGCCGTAATGCTTTCCCCGGTCAGTACCATTTTGCTGGCGAGCGATTTACCCACGCAGCGGATCAGGCGCTGCGTACCGCCCGCACCAGGCATGATCCCAAGCGTAATTTCCGGCAGTCCGAAGCGGGCGTTGTCACCGGCAATCACTACGTCGCACAGCAGGGCCAGCTCGCAGCCAGCCCCGAGTGCAAAACCGTTCACGGCGGCAATCAGCGGCTTATTGAAGGCGTCAATCCGCTTCCACAGCTGAGGACGACTATCGTTCAGGGTGGCAGGCAGATCTTTTTCTGCCATTTCGTTGAGATCGGCTCCGGCCGCAAAGCAGCGCTCGCTGCCGTAAATCACACAGGCAGAGAGGGTGTTATCGCTGGCCGCCGCCTCCAGCTGTTCTGCAAGCTGTGTCAGCAGCGCATTGTTAAGGGCGTTGCGTGCCGCCGGCCGGTTGAGCGTGAGTTGCAGCACGCGGTCATAACGGGTGACCAGAAGTTCGCTCATGCCATCCCCTTAGCATCAAAGTCGACGACCACGTCGGCGGTTAGCGGCAGTGCCTGACAGCTCAGTACATACCCGGCGGCCAGTTCGTCCGGCTCCAGGCTGTAGTTGGTCGCCATGTCCACCTTGCCGCGCAGCACTTTGCATTTACAGGTGGCGCAGACGCCTCCCTTACAGGCATACGGCAGATCAGCCCCCTGGCGCAGGGCGGCATCAAGAATGCTCTCGTCGTCCGCCGTGAGGACGATCTCGCGGTCACGTCCGTCCTGGCGCACGATCACCTTCTGGCCTTCTGCCTGCACGCTCACCGCGCGCTTAACGGCCGTGTCCGGCGTATTGAACCGCTCAAGGTGAATGGATTTTTCGGCCATTCCCAGCGCTTTTAAGGTCGCTTCAGCCTCGTCCATCATCGCGGCCGGGCCGCAGATAAAGGCCTCGTCGTACTGGCGGAAGTTGATCAGCGTTTTTGCCAGCGCCTGCAGCTTTTCACCGTCGATACGGCCGTAAAGCAGGTCGCTGTCCAGCCGCTCCTGGCTGAAGATGGCAAGCAGCTGCAACCGCTGCGGGTATTTATCCTTCAGGTCTGCCAGCGCCTGACGGAACATCATGCTCTGGCTGCTGCGGTTGCCGTAGATCAGGGTGAAGTGGCTGTTTGGTTCAGCGGCCAGCGTGGCGGATAAAATCGCCAGCATCGGGGTGATGCCGGAGCCTGCGGCAATCGCCAGATAGTGACCTTCCCGTTCAGGCTGTGGCTGATAGCCAAAATGCCCCTGGGGAACCATCACCTCCAGCGTCATGCCCGGTTTGATCTCATCCCGGGCGTAACGGGAGAAACGTCCACCTTCAATGGCTTTAACCGCGACGCTGATCTCCCCCGGCGCGCTACTCCGGCAGATGGAGTAACAGCGGCGCAATTCGTCTGCACCCAGTCTGGTTTTCAGGGTCAGGTGTTGGCCGGGACGAAAGCGGTAAGCCTCCTGCAACGCCTGCGGAACCGCGAAGGTGATGGTCACCGCATCGCGGGTTTCGGGTTCTACTTTTGCCACTGTTAATGAATGAAACGTTGTCATGACAACCTCAAATACATTTGAAATAGTCGAAGGGTTCGCGGCAGGTATTACAGCGATACAGCGCCTTACAGGCCGTAGAACCAAACTCACTGATAAGCGAGGTGTCGGTGCTGGCGCAGCGCGGGCAGCTCACCTCAGCGGGAACGTGGACATGACAGCTGTGCCCCACGGGTGGGCTGATGCCATACGCGCGCAGACGTTCACGCGCATCGGCGGTCATCCAGTCGGTCGTCCAGGCGGGTTCCAGCTGCAGCACAATGTGCACCGGCGTATAACCGTGCGCCGTCAGGGTGTCGCGGATGGCGCCAAGCAGGTGTTCCGTCGCCGGGCAGCCTGAATAGGTTGGCGTAAAGCCAATCGCCCAGCCTTCGCCCTGCGCGGTGACGCTACGCACCATGCCTAAATCAGTGATGGTGAGCACCGGCACTTCCGGGTCCGGGATCTGGCTTAACAGAGACCAGATGTGCGGAACCTGTGGGGGGGCGATGTCGACAAGACGTTGCATGGCGTTCTCCTTTACCACTGCTGACCGGGATACGCGCGCTGGAGATACTGCATCTCTGCCAGCATCGGGCCCAGATGCTCGGTATGCAGCCCGCGTTTTCCGCCGGTGCGATAGGCCGTCTCATCGGGCACGCGCAGGGTGGCTTCCCGCAGTCCGGCAAACACTTCGTGTTCCCACGGCTGGCGCAGGGTGCGCGGATCAACCGCAACGCCGGACTCAATCAGTTCAAGCTCAACGTCATCCGCCTCGAACAACTCGGCCGTAAAGCGCCACAGGTTGTCGATGGCCTGCTGCATTTTTTGCGACGAGATTTCGGTGCCGTCTCCCAGGCGCACCAGCCAGCCGCGGCTAAAGCGCAGGTGATAACGCGCCTCTTTAATCGCCTTGGCGGCGATAGCGGCAAGCTGGCTGTCGCTGCTGTGGATCAACCGCTCGTAGAGGGCAACATTCCACGCGTCCATCAGATACTGGCGGGCGATCGTGTCGGCGAAGTTGCCGTTCGGCTGTTCTGCCAACAGTAAATTGTGAAACTGACGCTCATCGCGGCCGAAGGCCAGGGTGTCTTCATCGCCCTGACCTTCCCGCTCTGCCGCGCAGGCGAGGAAGTTGCGCGCCTGCCCCAGCAGATCGAGACCGATGTTGGCGAGCGCAAGGTCGATTTCCAGCTCCGGCGCGTGTCCGCACCAGGCTCCGAGGCGCTGCGAGAGCACCAGACCGTTGTCGCCCAGACGCAGGGCGTATGCAGATACTGTTTTCATCCCTGACCTCACATATGCTCGATGCCATCAGGGATGGTGTAAAACGTGGGGTGGCGATAGACCTTGCTTTCCGCCGGGTCGAAGAACTCGCCGCTCTCTTCCGGCTGAGAGGCAACGATCTCGCTCGCCTTCACCACCCAGATCGAGCAGCCTTCGCTGCGGCGGGTATAGGCATCCCGTGCGTTTTCCAGCGCCATGCGATCGTCAGCGGCATGCAGACTACCAACATGGCGGTGGGATAACCCTTGTTTGCTGCGTACGAACACTTCGTACAGCGGCCAGTAGACATTGCTCATCGTGATTTCCTCTTATGCGGCCTGACGGGCGCGTTGTTTTTCTGCATGCGCCAGTGCGGCTTCACGCACCCACGCCCCCTCTTCCCAGGCTTTGCGCTTGGCGGCCAGGCGTTCGTGGTTGCAAATCCCGCGTCCGTTGATCACCTCGTCAAACTCCTGCCAGTCAATCTCACCGAAGCGGTAGTGGCCGGTTTCCTCGTCAAAGCGCAGGTCGGGATCGGGTACCGTCATCCCCAGCATCTCCACCTGCGGGATGGTGTTGTCGACGAAGCGCTGACGCAGTTCGTCATTGCCAAAGCGTTTAATTTTCCAGGCGAGACTGCGGGCGCTGTTCGGCGAGTTGTCGTCGTTTGGTCCGAACATCATCAGGGCGGGCCACCAGAAACGGTTGATGGCGTCCTGCAGCATCTGCCGCTGGGCGTCGCTTCCCTGCGCCAGCGCCATGCAGGCTTCAAACCCCTGACGCTGGTGGAAGCTCTCTTCTTTACAGATTTTCACCATCGCGCGGGCGTACGGCCCGTAAGAGGTCCGGCACAGCGCCACCTGATTGACGATGGCGGCACCGTCCACCAGCCAGCCGATTACGCCGATATCGGCCCAGCTCAGCGTCGGATAGTTAAAGATGGAGGAGTATTTCATCTTGCCGTCGAGCATTTTCTGGTAGATGTCTTCCCGCGCGCAGCCCAGCGTTTCAGCCGCGCTGTAGAGATAGAGCCCGTGCCCGGCTTCGTCCTGCACTTTCGCCAGCAGGATCGCTTTGCGGCGTAGCGTCGGGGCGCGGGTGATCCAGTTCCCTTCCGGCAGCATGCCGACAATTTCAGAGTGGGCGTGCTGACCAATCTGGCGGATCAACGTCTTGCGATAGGCTTCCGGCATCCAGTCCTGAGGCTCAATCGCCGTCTCCTGCGCTATGCGCTGCTCAAAGCGTTGTTCTTGCGTCACGTCATCACCTTTATGATTCGTTAGTTTGCAACTTAAAGCGTAATTGTGAATCACTTTGTTTTTTAAAAGTTACACAAAGGTTAAATATACCCCCAAGAAATGTTTCCTGATTTTGTGATGTCGCTCGCAGGGCTTTTGCGCAAAGGCCGCCACATCAGGGCTACAACCGCCGCGCACCTTCCCTTGAGATCACATTGTTAACAATTCATTAAAACTCAGCTTGATTTTTATGATTCATGATTAAACTATTGATAGTGAAATAACGAAACATGTGGAGATAAGAGATGCAGCAGTTAGCCAGTTTCTTGTCCGGTGTCTGGCAGTCTGGCCGGGGCCGCGAACGTACTATTCCTCACGCCATCAGCGGTGAAGCGCTCTGGAGCGTGACCAGCGAAGGGCTGGACATGGCGGCGGCACGTCGTTATGCCATTACGCATGGCGGTGAAGCCCTCCACGCCATGACCTTTATCGAACGCGCGGCGATGCTGAAAGCGGTGGCGAAGCACCTGCTCAGCCTGAAAGAGACGTTTTATGCTCTCTCAGCCCAGACCGGCGCGACAAAGGCCGACAGCTGGGTAGATATTGAAGGTGGGATTGGCACGCTGTTCACCTATGCCAGTCTGGGGAGCCGTGAATTACCGGACGACACGCTGTGGCCCGAGGACGAACTGCTCCCGCTGTCGAAAGAAGGCGGCTTTGCGGCGCGCCATGTGCTGACGTCAAAATCGGGCGTGGCGGTGCATATTAACGCTTTCAACTTCCCCTGCTGGGGAATGCTGGAAAAACTCGCCCCCACGTGGCTTGCCGGGATGCCGGCGATCATCAAACCCGCTACCGCCACCGCGCAGGTGACGCAGGCGATGGTGAAAGCGATCGTGGAGAGCGGTCTGGTGCCGGACGGCGCCATCAGCCTGATCTGCGGCGGCGCGGGCGATCTGCTGGACCATCTCGACAGCCAGGATGTGGTGACGTTTACCGGCTCCGCCAGCACCGGCCAGACTCTGCGTGTTCACCCGAATATTGTGGCAAACGCGATCCCGTTCACCATGGAAGCCGACTCCCTGAACTGCTGCGTGCTGGGAGAAGACGTGACGCCGGAACAGCCCGAGTTCGCCCTGTTCATTCGCGAGGTTGTACGTGAGATGACCGCCAAGGCCGGACAGAAATGTACCGCCATCCGCCGCATTATCGTGCCGCAACACCAGATTGACGCGGTAAGTCAGGCGCTGATCGCCCGGCTGGAAAAGGTGGTGGTGGGCGACCCGGCGCAGGAAGGCGTAAAAATGGGTTCCCTGGTCAACAACGAACAGCGTGCGGATGTGCAGGAGAAAGTGGATCAGCTTGTGGCCGCAGGCTGCCAGGTTCGCCTGGGCGGAAAAGCCGATCTGCAGGCCGCCGGAGCGTTTTACCCGCCAACCCTGCTCTTTTGCCCGCAGCCGGATGAAACCCCGGCGGTGCACGCCACCGAAGCGTTCGGCCCGGTGGCGACTCTCATGCCATATCGCCACGCAGACCATGCGATGCAGCTTGCCCGCGCGGGCGGCGGTAGCCTGGCCGGGACGCTGGTCACGGCGGATCCCGCGCTCGCCCGCCAGTTTATTTCTGGTGCAGCGCGGGCACACGGTCGCATTCAGATCCTCAATGAAGAGTCAGCAAAAGAGTCTACCGGCCACGGTTCTCCGCTTCCGCAGCTCGTGCACGGCGGTCCCGGACGTGCAGGCGGCGGCGAGGAGCTGGGTGGCCTGCGTGCGGTCAAACACTATATGCAGCGCACCGCCATTCAGGGCAGCCCGACCATGCTGGCCGCCATCGGCAAACAGTGGGTACGCGGCGCGACGGTGCATGAAGATCGCGTTCATCCGTTCCGCAAATACTTCGAGGAATTGCAGCCGGGCGACAGCCTGCTGACGCCGCGCCGAACCCTGACGGAAGCCGATATCGTTAACTTTGCCTGCCTGAGCGGGGATCATTTCTATGCTCACATGGACAAAATTGGCGCAGCGGAGTCGATCTTTGGCGAGCGGGTGGTACACGGTTACTTCCTGATTTCCGCTGCCGCCGGGCTGTTTGTTGATGCAGGTGTGGGGCCGGTAATTGCCAACTACGGCATGGAAAACCTGCGCTTTATCGAGCCGGTGAAACCGGGCGATACCATCCAGGTGCGCCTGACCTGCAAACGTAAAACCCTGAAGAAACAGCGTACGGCGGATGAAAAACCCACCGGCGTGGTCGAATGGGCGGTTGAGATTTTCAATCAGCACCAGCAGGCGGTAGCGCTGTACTCCATTCTGACGCTGGTGGCTCGCCAGCAGGGTGATTTCAGCTAACGTCCCCTCACCCTCTCGACAATGGCTGAGGGCTCCCCGGTAATTTGTAAGCAGAAGCAATAACGCTGCTTTCAGAATGACTGAGGGCTCTCAGCGATGCCCTGGTCCGGCTGTAAATCGCTGAGGCGTTTCCTGCAGGCCGGGGCGAGGCGCAGGGATGCGCCGAGAGGGCGGA